>JAJYAS010000376.1 GCA_021779415.1 Bacillota bacterium | reverse complement strand
CGTCATTTTGTTGGCGGGACCCCGTTACTTAGATGCGTCACACGTCTTACGAAACATCCGTCGGCCCGAGGTTCGGAAATCACGGTTCATAGCCCCAAAATCACTGGATAAAAACGAGCGAAATCGGGTACTTCGTGAAGCAGAGCGCACCCGAAACAAGAGAAGCATTGCTATCGTTTACCTCTTTCTTTATAGCGGACTTCGTGTTTCTGAAATGGTTGCGCTCGACAGAGATGACGTGGTAATCGGTGAGCGTAGCGGGTCAATTCGAGTTCGAAAAGGTAAAGGGAACGTTTCGAGGAATGTTCCGTTGCCCATAGAAGCTCGGTTACAACTACGTCAATACCTGGAGTCTCGAACAGATGATGATCCCGCGCTTTTCCTCTCCAATTATCGGGTGAGGATTTCCGTACGTTCGGTCCAACGAGTATTAGAGAAATTCAGAGTGCATCCGCACCAGCTTCGTCATACCTACTGCCGAGAGTTGGTTGGTGCTGGCGTGGATATCGCTATCGTGGCAGAACTTGCAGGTCACGCAGATATCAATGTTACCCGCCGTTACGCAAAACCAACTGTGCAAGAATTGGAGCAAGCAGTGGATAAAGCATTTTGCTCATGACAAGGGTAAATGTGAGGAATCTCCAGATGATTGGCTATAATCAAAAATAGTCCTGAGAGGGTGACACTATGAACTCCAAGTATGTTCGCATTCAGACTCACGAAAATGGCAACGGTGAACCCATCGGCATTTTTCATGCTTGTTGGGGCTTAGTAAATGATCACGTCATGGAGCCTGATGATCTCGAACAGTTTTTGAGAATAGATAAATGGTTTACCGATCATTTGCCGAGACCACCGTTTTATAAAACTGGAAATCCAGAAAAAGCAACAACTTGGTTTAAATGCGAGGCTAACGATATGCTGAAAATGATAGAGCCGCTAATGGCTTTATTGGACAAATACGGATTGAAGTACAATGTTTTTTTTGCGGACCATTTTGGCACTATTATTTATGAAGATGAGTATCAGGTGGCTGTAATCGATTCGAGTCTGTGAACTCAATTATGATTTTTCTATGAACGACTTCGTTCGACACCATATTACAGCAAATAAATATATCCTTAAGTGGGTTAGCTATCTAAACCAACTATTTTTTGATGGAGGGATGAAAGTTGAGAAAGCAGAAGGTCGTCGCCATTGGTGGTGCTCTAGCGGCAGTGTTTTTTCTAGCCTCACCTATTGCATCAGCTGCAACGATGGGTACTGCAAGTACGCCTAGCAATGGGGGAGGTTCGCACACTGTGGTGCCGTTACCCCCCATTCCCTTACCGTCCAGTTCGGCACTGAGTGTTTCCACACCAACAAACTCATCATCTTCAACATCGGCTAATACCATAACCACAAATGCTGCACTTTCACCAAATCCGTGGGGATGCATTGGCCAAGCCAACAATCCACATCTTTCAACCCATGGTCCAGATGATTTAAACGGGGCAGCCACAACCACATGTACTACCGCCCCCCCATATTTGGAGACAGCAGCTAGCCTCGATTGGGACGTGGGTCTAGGATTGACATGGCAACTTGGCGCAGATGATTACGTTGCCAATCCTGGTTCACGAACCGCTACGGCTAATGCTTCTGGGAATTGCCCGGTCTCAGGCAATGCTTTGTATTACACGTTCGGTGAGCATGTAGCAATGGCAAGTGATGGCACAGAGTATACGGCAGAAACGGAAGCTCAAGCTACCGTTAATTGTCCGTAAGATTTGCTGTACTTGTTGTCCTACTTCTAGTCAGAGATGATTCCGCACGAAAAGTAGGACAACAAGTATCAATATCCTTAGGAAAGGTAGCGAAAAATGTTTAGACCTCTCACGGTATTAACGCGAAATCGCCGAATCGCCTTCATAATTGCAGCAATTGTCTGTGTGGCCGGAGTATCAGTATCATGGTATGTCATGCATGAAAATAAACAGGAAACTACTACAAAAATCCCCACCCTATCCTTTCATAAAGTTTTGCCCCCACCAAATCAACCAATTTTAGCAACCTCGTATTTCGTATCAAATGGTACTGTTCTCTCAGACAGTCAGCCTGGGGTTATTTACGCCTCCCAGTGGTATAAAGACGACGGTAATCCTGTTGTAAAAACTAACCACACAGCGGTTTGGCCAAAGCCGGTAAATGTTAAGGGTGCAAATCAAGTAATAGTTAAATTTGATACAACCGTAATGCCTGACATAGTAATTGTTAACGTATACAATCGTCTACAAAAGAACGGTGGACCGGTCGGAAAGCCAACATATTCATGCGCCACGGTACAAGGTCAGGATAGCAAGTCCTGCGAACTATACACTTCAACTGAAGACAAATTACATACATACCTAGCCTTTACCCTACGCGGTGAAAAAGACACATCGACGAACGACTATATTGCCATACAAGCGTATTGGAACGTCCCAGCACATAGCCCGAAGGAGCTTAAAAAGAGTCTTACAATGAAAGACGCCGAGGAATGGCTATTTGCCATTTCCGTGTAAGCACATCATCCCAGGAAATACAAATATTTGGTGGTGGGACCTAAATTGGTCACTAGTCGGAGAGTTATTCTGGGTTTAAACGTTATCGGGTGTATTATCATTGCTCTTATACTCTTTGCTTCAGCCGTGGGCAAGGCAATTAATCCTCTCGAATTCACATCTGTTTTGTCTCAATATGGTATTGTTAATGCATATTTTGAAGATGGACTTGTTACGATACTATCAACAATTGAGTTATTGCTAGCGTTTTGCCTTTTATTACGTATCAGATTGCGGGCGTCTGCACTTTTAGCATCCTTACTATTTTGTGTCTATACTTTAGCCTTGATGTTCAGCTTAATATCAGGTAACACGGACCATAGTTGTGGCTGTTTCTCTTCAATAAATCCAGGGTCTAATTCATTCGTGAAATTTCTTGTAGGCGGTAACACAATTTCTTGGAGTGATGTCATCCGGGATCTCGTGTTGCTCGCAATCACGCTTGTAATTTACTTTACAAGTGGACGCATGGTTCATTCGGATAACCGTGTCGGAAAGCCTTTGCAGCGGCGGCTCGCAAACGTTTTAATACTTTTAATTAGTGTGGGATTCGGGGCTACAGCACACGTTAACCTAGGACGGATGTCGAGTAATCCTATCGCGAATCCAATGGATTATCATCCCAAACAGAAACCTATTCCGGTCGGGACTTTTGCACCGGATTTTAAACTTTCGTCGCTATCTGGTCAACGTTATGACCTGAAGGAATACCGAAACCATGTTGTATTGGTGGATTTTTTCGCTTTGTGGTGTCCGCATTGTCAAAGTGAGGAACATATTATTAATAGTCTAAGCGAGCTGTTTCCTAGATCCAAGTTCCAGGTACTTTCGATTGTGGCGAACCCGTATAATATGAATTACGAAGTGGATCCATTGAACCCGCATACGTATACTCCTGAAGACGTTTTACGGTTTCAGAATACCTTTCATGTCAGAAGCCCCATTTTGATCGACAGTAACTTTTCCACATCGAACTTATTCCTTGGGAATGGATTTCCTACAATTTACATCCTCGATAAATCAGGTGTTATACGTCAGGTGTTTCAGGGCACTACCTCGGAGCAGACACTTGTGAAATCCATTAAAAATCTGATGTAGCCAGAATTCCTTGGCCACAACGTACCTCTTATGTTAAAGATTTCCTTAGCGTGCGTTTTTCGCGTTTTGTTGGCGGTACCCCGGATTGTATTCACGCTGTGAACCGGTGAAAGCTAGAGTGTTGATTCCGAATTTCGATTTTGCTTCATCAACAACCTGGTGGACGAGTTGTCTGGTGGGACAGAGATAAACGACTCGCTCCTGTAGCTGACGACGTCGCCATTCACCTACAAGAAGACCGATAAGAGTCTTACCGCTGCCTGTTGGTAACTCCATGGCGACCTCTGGCTTATCAGCGGACTCGCTATTGTATTCCCGCAATACATCAGCTTGGTGCGCCAATAATCCCTCAACGTTGCGGTTTCGCAAATCATAGAAGAGTGCTTCCGGACTTTCGATGCTGGAACTACCCCGATATCTCGACTTAAATGCCATACGTTTGCCCCCTACCAATATTCCGCCATTTAACGAGAGGTAAGTTATCTTGCGCTATCCGTCAACCAAGAGATCTGGACTCACTGCGTCCGCTTCGTGTTCAAGCGCCAGCACCTTAGAGTAAAGAAAACCGATATTGTGGTTCCAATAAATATATTAGCGTATATTTTCGTTAAAATGTCGGCGGTACCCCAAATATAAGATTGTCCATGAATTGGCCATGACTCCGCTCGATGATCTGGATCGCCACGCCTATCAACTTCTTGTATATTTCTTGTGCGAATTACATCAGATACACAAATAACATGCAAACGGCATGCAATTTCAACGCTAATTGTAAAATTTTTTCGAACAACACAATTCGACAAAAAACGACAATAGAGTTGTGATATATTCGCAAAGGTTAATATAACCACAACACATTGACT
>JAJYAS010000375.1:3478-4549 GCA_021779415.1 Bacillota bacterium | reverse complement strand
GGTTATAGCATTATTTCAAAGCAATGTAGGCGAAGTAGCACTTACAAACTTTCAAAAAAGGTTAGCTCAAAACTACTTTATTGTTGCTGATTCAGTTCTTAAAAAGGCAGAGGAGAAACGGCAGAAAAAGTCTGAGCAATACAGGGATAAGGTTCCGGTTATTTGGGCCAATGTCAGTATGGATGAACTTGCTCAGAGCGTTGTATCGGCTGCTAGAATCGGTTGGGACCCTATGCAGGAAAACCACGTCAACCTAATTCCTTATAAAGATAATGCGACTCAAAAGTATAACCTGACATTTATTCCTGGATACCGAGGGAGGCAACTTAAGGCCGTGAAGTATGGCCTAGATGTACCAGATGATGTTGTAGTAAGCCTTGTTTGCTCCAATGATGTGTTTAAACCTCATATGAAATCATTCAAAAATCCAATAGAACATTATGAGTTTGATATCGTTAACCCGTTTGACCGTGGGGATATTATCGGAGGATTCTACTACCATGTTTACTTCGATAAACCCGAGAAAAACAAGCTCGTCATTATGTCAATTAAGGAAATCCTGAAAAGGAAACCCGATAAGGCTTCTGCCGAGTTTTGGGGCGGAGAAAAGGATGTTTGGAAAAACGGAAAAGTCGTGGGCAAGGAACAGGTCGAAGGTTGGTATGACAAGATGTGCTACAAGACGGTGTTCATAGCTGCCTACAAAGATATTACCATCGACAGTCAAAAGATCGACGATGATTTCCTGAGACTTAATAAACTGGAAAGCGATTACAAGGAAATCGAAGTCGAGCGAGAGATTTCTGAGAATGCCAATAGCGGCAATGTGATGGATATTCAGGGTGAGGACGTTGCTGATATTGAAGAAGGTATAACTGATGCTGAGATAGTCGAGATGGATAAAAAAGCTGAGGAAGAAGCCGCTAAGGGGCCTGGGTTTTAGTATGAACTTAAAAGTGTTAGGTAGCAGTTCAGGAGGGAATTGCTACCTCCTACAAACGGAAACAGATACCTTGATTTTAGAATGTGGAGTCAAATATAAGTACATTCAGAAAGCGTTGAAGTTTGACT
>JAJYAS010000375.1:0-3468 GCA_021779415.1 Bacillota bacterium | reverse complement strand
CCAAAGTTTGTGGTTGTTTAATCACGCATGAGCACAATGACCATTCAAAAGCTGTTAAGGAAATAACCCTTGCTGGAATTGATTGCTATATGTCTATGGGAACACTACAGACCATGGAAAATCTAAATACTCATAGATTAATGCCTGTAATTTCAGGGATGCAGTTCGTTGTTGGAGATTTTACAATTCTTCCATTTGAAACAGAACACGATTGCAAGCAACCGTTGGGCTATTTAATCTACTATAGACCAACAGGAGAAAAGCTTGTATTCGCAACGGACACTTACTATCTTCGTAATAGATTCAACAATTTAAACTATATTCTTGTCGAATCAAACTACTGCAAAGATACCCTAGACCAAAACATTGAAAGCGGTTATATCGCAAGGGAAATGAAAAACCGTTTACTCGAAAGTCATTTCTCTCTCGAGCATGTTAAGGAGTTTTTATCGGCAAATGATTTGTCGAAGGTGCAGAAAATCGTTTTACTGCACTTGTCGTACAAGAACGCTGATGCAGACAGGATGATTCGAGAGATAACGGAGTTAACAGGTAAGGACGTTGTTATTGCGGAGGCTGGACTTGATATTGCGTTGGAGCTTTATCCATTTTAAAGGAGGAATTACATTGTTAAATCGTGTCGTTTTGATTGGAAGATTGACCAAAGACCCAGAACTACGCTATACACCCACAGGAGTAGCGGTAGCTAATTTTACCTTAGCCGTTGAGCGAAACTTTAAAAATGCTCAGGGTGAGCGGGAGACAGACTTTATACCCTGTGTTGTTTATCGGCAAGCAGCAGAGTATGTGGTAAATTATATTTCCAAAGGAAAACTTGCATCAGTAGATGGAAGGTTACAAATCAGGACATACACAGATAACGATGGTAAAAAACATTGGGTAACAGAAGTGATCGCCGAAAATGTTAATGGGTTGAGTCCAAGGGAACGAGAAGGAAGCGATAACGCTCCAACTGCTACCAATAACACCAACTCATTCTCCCATGAAGTCTCATTAGATGATGACATTCCTTTCTGATAATAATTCTAAACAAGGAGGAACACCCATTGAAACTCTACACCCAAACAATCACCTCCTGCACCCTATGCCCAAACTGCCTCATAGTCCCTGCAATATCTCCCGATCAACATCAAGAGCGCAGATGTAAGGCTGTGACGTATCGAAACAATGTTTATCGGCTGATACATCCAGGGAGTGAGATTGCGGTTTGGTGTCCGTTGAAATTAGCTGAACAAATGGAAGTTAAGTATTAAGTCCCGTTAATTTTAGGCAGAACTCCACTCGTCGGATGCATACGACACGCACTTGTTCTGCCTAATTAAATAAACAAATTTAAGGAGTGAAATAAATTGAAACCAAATCAAACAAGTGTATTAGAAATGGCCAAAGGTGCGCTTATCGAACAAGTTAACTCTGAATTCGCAAAGATTGGTGCAAATATCCTTGATCTAAATACAGACCCCAAAAAGGCCCGTAAAATAACTCTCACTGTAACCTTCAAGCCAGATGAAAACAGGGAGTTTATTGGATGGGAGGCTCAGGCAAAGTCAACACTTGCTCCGGTTATGCCAGTCGCAACAAGATTCTTTCTCGGAACGGATAAGGACGGTACGCCTGTCGCTACTGAAATTATCCGCGAAGACCCCAATCAAATTCATATTTTTGATGAGCAAGAAGGGGACGGCGGAGAAAGTCAAGTCCAAGAATCAAAAGTATTAAAATTTGGGAGCGTGAAGTAAATGATTGAAAAAGCATTGCGTTATATTAACAGTTTCCGTGATGTTCAAATTATTCCTCATAATGGCCTTAGTTTTACGAATGACAAGTTGTATCAACTTCCAGAAGATGAGCCAAGCGTATTCAGCACAAAAACCCTTGCAAGTCTAGTTGAGTTAATTATTAAAGAACACTCTCACGACTCCTTGAATGACATTATCATCCACGTAGACAGCCCAACAAGGGTAAATGTCCATACTGTTCTTCGTGGACACCTTAACCGATTCAACCTCTATTCCGCAAGTGCTGAATTGCCAAGAATAACGCTTGACAGTTATCTCGATCTTGAAGCTATGAATATCTTGCTAAAAAGTGCATTTGTGCAGAATGAAACCAGGGACCGTCTTATTCAAGTGCTTGGACAAGTTGTTGAGGATGCTATTAAAACAAGTGCTGATGATGGTATGGCGCAAGAGGTAACGGTAAAAACAGGTATTAGGACTCTTGCAAAAATGGAAATGCCTACAATTGTTAATTTGGCTCCTTATAGGACATTCATTGAGGTAGAACAGCCAGAAGGAGAGTTCTTACTCAGGTTACGGAAGGGACCGGAAGCAGCATTGTTTGAGGCTGATGGAGGTAGTTGGAAGATGGAGGCTCGTAGGAATATTAAAGCATATTTTGAGGATGCATTAGCTGGGCTTATTGATGATGGGAAGGTTATTGTGACCGAGTAAATTTCACAAAGGGGTGGCTTTGATCAGTCACCCCAAAATTAAAAGGAGCGTGAACCCATTGAATAATCAAACAAACGTCATTAAGGCAGCTAAACAGCAATCAGTCCTTGAAAGCGAAATCGAATCCCTAAAGTCCGAAGTAATTCGGATAAATAGTATAACTGAAAGTATCTCCTGCCACTTAAGATCACCGCAATCATCCTGTGAGGGAACATGCGATAAACCTTTTACCAAAACTGTAGCCGGTGAGCTAAACAGCATTCTTGCCATCGCCGAAGGAGCCAGATCGCAACTTGAGAGTATTGGACAACTTTTGGAGGAGCAGTTAGGCGGGTTGAAGTTGGAGTATTAGAGCCAAGGGGTGAGTAAATGCATATCCTCTACCACGTTTCATTCGACCCTATCGAAAAATTTGAATTAAGAATCCCTAAGAACAGATGTCCCAATGAGGATGAAACTGTGCCTAGAATATGCTTTTCCGAAAGATTAAACCTGGCTGTTTCATCAATGCCACAGGGAGGTCAGGCACTTAGGGGGATGCTCAAATTAAATAAAAAAAGTAAAAAGATAATAACCCCTATATTGCATTGCTACATGTGTGCAGAGTGGGAGCAGCCAGGGGTATTCCTTCCGCCCGAACAAATCAAGGATAAAGTTGGAGATGCAGAAGGAACCCGCGAATGGTGGGCAATTAAGATACCTAAGTTAAATCATGTGATGATGCAAGTTTTTAACGCAAAGTTTCGGGATTGTACAGATAAATTTGGAAACAAGGGCGTTATGGTAGATTCAGTTGACTATGACGTAATCAAGGAATTACCTAAAGACGCTCCGGAATTACTGTTTGGTGGTCATGGTTTTTCAGTAAGAAAAGTGATGGTTGTTGCGGATGAAAGATAAAAAATCGGGAGTTATTTCTCCCGATTCTCTGAGGATTTTTTAAGTTTGTGTGCTTCTAATCCCAAGGAAATAAGTTCCCTAATTGCATTGCTTC
>JAJYAS010000374.1 GCA_021779415.1 Bacillota bacterium | reverse complement strand
TTGCCTCCTCCCGGTCCACCTTGTCCGGTCAGGCGGGATATCCCGTTATACCCAAAGGCTAACTCCAGGACCGAATTTGTTTGGCTGCTTCCGATATAAGGCCGATTTGCCACAGGAATGCTGTCCACGATGAGTGGCCAGGATAACGAAACGACCAGCAAGGCTACAGTGGAGACGGCAAGCACGCCCAACTTCTTTTTCCAATTCACCTTGAAAGCGAGCAAATAGAACAAGTAGAACGCAGGTAAAACCATATACGCTTGAAGCATCTTGATATTGAAGCCGACCCCGATCATGGCAAAAGCTGCGATGGACCAAACCATTTTTTTGGTTTTCATGGCCCTAAATAACATCCACGTCGCCGCTAGAAGCGTGAAAACCAATAAACTATCCACATTATTCGTACGACTTACAGCGACTGCGATCGGTGTACAAGCAGCTACCAACGCTGCTAGCCTGGCGGCAGTTTTACCGAAAGGGGGTTTCACAAGTACATAAATCAGCAGTACCGACCCCACTCCTGCCAAAGCCTGGGGCAGAATGACACTCCAGCCATGTACACCAAATACTGAAGCAAAGAGTGTCTGAATCCAAAACGCAACTGGAGGTTTATCTACGGTAACAAATCCCCCTGGATCAAAGGAAGCGAAAAAGAAGTTGTGAAAACTCTGCAACATACTCGTAACCGCCGCCGTGTAATAGGCATTAGCATATTGGTCTTTCCAAATGCCATAGATATTTAAGAAGGCGGCCAGTAAGACGATTCCGATCAGCAATGGGTCAATTCGTTTAGCTTTTAAAAATCTCATTGCACTGATAACTCCTTTTTAAGTAATTGTCTGTAACACACTTTTGCTCTTTGGTTCTCCTTTACTATAACCTTCGTTTCTGAATCGCTCCTAAATGCCACCTGAACGTTGATTGAGTGTTTCCTGAAAATCAGCTGAAAAGCTCAGGAAATAAAAGACAGCTCTATCCACAACAAATTGGCAAATAGAGCTGTAATAACTATTTTTTGATTATTTAGCAGTATAGGACTAATGAGTGCTACAATATAAAGAAAACTTCAACCTGAAGGGAGCAAATTGTGAAATCCGGGAATAAATACCTTATAATCAGCGTACTGATTGCGTTTGTCCTTCTTCTGCTGAGCACCCTAAATGGACTATTTATCGGTTACCCTCTGGTAGTATGTTATTTCAATTTTGCTTACATCGCCTGGCGTAGAGGTTATCCTCTGAAAGATATCCTTCGCATGTCCTATCAGGGTGGCAAGAAATCGTTGATTGTCTTGCGTATCCTCGTGTTGGTCGGAGCAATTACATCCCTCTGGATTGCCTCAGGAACTACACCCGCCATCCTTTATTATGGTATCAAGCTTATTGATCCAAAGCTATTCATTCTGTACGCCTTTCTTATCAGTTGTGTGGTATCCTTCCTACTTGGAACCTCATTTGGAACAGTAAGCACCGTCGGTTTATCCTTAATCCTCATGGCTAAGAGTGGCAATATCGATGCCAATATCGCAGCCGGGGCAATTATCGCCGGAGCTTATTTTGGAGATCGTTGCTCCCCTATGTCCTCAAGTGCCAATTTAGTTGCTCATTTGACAGAAACCGACCTTTACTCAAATATCAAAAGAATGCTTAGGACAGGAATGTTCCCCTTTTTCCTTTCTGTTTTGGCCTACCTTGGGTTATCTTTGCGACACCCTTTGACATTTACAGAAAACACCATGGTCAATGAGATCTCTAAAGTTTTTTCCCTTCACTGGTTCGTCCTTTTGCCCGCCCTTACTATACTAATTTTCGCCCTCCTAAGGATTGACGTTAAGACCTCTATGCTCGTAAGCATTCTAGTTGCTCTGTTGGTTAGTATAAGCGTACAACATTACAAGGTCCTTGATGTTTTAAAAATCATGTTGTTCGGCTTCAATTTAGGTCTGGATAGTCCCCTTGTAACCATTCTTAAGGGTGGTGGCATCCTTTCCATGTGGAAAGTCTCAGTTGTCGTTTATATCTCCTGTTGTTGGGCTGGTCTTTTTGCTGAAACCAATATTTTGGATGATTTAAATGATATTCTTTCAAAAACAAACTCTCGCTCCGGCACGTTCCTAATGACGACGGCTATAAGTATTGTTACCTCCATCTTAGGCTGCAGCCAAACCATCTCCATCGTTTTAACTCACTCCTTGATGAATAAGGTCTACGTTAAAAACAAATTTCAACCTGCTCAGTTAGCCGTCGACTTGGAAAATACCAGTGTACCGTTAGCAGCCCTCATACCTTGGAACACAGCAGGCTATGTTCCTTCTTCAACACTGAGTGTCGGACTGATCAGCTTTATACCCTTTGCTTTTTACCTTTATCTCCTTCCACTAACTCAAATCCTCTATATCAAGTTCGTTATGCCTGAGTCTTAGATGCCACACCTCTGACGTTCCAATCACGACCTTGTCGGAAATAACAGAAGAGCTCTGTTCACAATAATGCGAACAAAGCTCTTCTTAATCCAAGCTATTATGACGGTTCAGCGACTGGCAACCATACATAAAAGGTGGTTCCTTCCTCTGCCATACTTTCTACCCTTATCGTACCGCCATGAAGCTCCACGATGGATTTTGTAATCGCCAAGCCAAGTCCAGCACCTCCGTATTTACGAGTCCTGGACGAATCACTCCGGTAAAAACGATCGAACAGCATAGTTAAATGTTCTTTGGGTATACCAGAACCGTTATCTTGCACGGTTAGTTCGACACCATCGGCGACCGTTGCCAAAGAAAGTTGAATATCTCCCTTCTCAGGATCGGTATGCTGTACCGCATTATGAAAGAGATTCAGAATAACCTGTTTTATTTTATCGGCGTCAAACCAACCTCTTAAATTTGAGGTGAGTCTCAGATTGACTTTGCGGTTTCCAGCCAATAACCTTAATTGCGGGGCCATGTCCTTAATGATCTCGTCCAACGCCCCCTCGCTTAGTTGGATTTTTGGTGAGCGATCCAGCTTAGCGAGTAAGAGTAGGTCTTCCACCAGCTTCTTCATGCGGTCGGATTCTGCGTACATGCTCGTCAGGGATCTGTTTAACATCTCCGGTTGATTCATGGCTCCACGGAGGAGCACCTCTATAAACCCATGAATGACGGTCAATGGAGTACGCAACTCGTGTGAAGCATCCGCCACAAAGCGACGCATTTGCTCCTTGGACTCTTTTTCCGCCTCAAACGACAATTCTAGTCTCTGGAGCATGCCATTAAACGAATTTGCCAGACGATCGATTTCCACTTGTCCTTGGTCAGCAGGTAAACGCTCGGCAAGATTTCCAGCGTCAATTTGTCCCACCGTGTCGACCATGTTAGATAAAGGAACCAAGGTTTTTCTCAGCACAGGGATAAAGGCTAACATTCCACCAATTAAGGCGAGCAAGGAAATTCCTAGGAACATAAGCAATTGTTGGAACATCATATCTTTTAACTGTTTAGTACTTAAGTTAACTTGGACCACTTCGGGAATATGGTCTCTCGTCCGAATGGTCTGAAGGACGATCAGTTGTTCCTCCCCTCTTGTTGGGTTAACTATTTTGTAGGTCAACCCATGCACAGAACGCAGGACATTTTGGTAATCCTGTTCCGCTAATTTTTGAGGCGTTCCCAAGTTCTCAGAGGAATTGGAAAAGACCGTAAACGTCCCCTTCTCATCAATGAGGGCGATTGAAGCATCGGGCATGAAGAAAAAGGGAGAATGATGGGGTTCTTTATCGAATGACGAACTTGATGAGCTATTTGTCACTGTCATTTGCTGCCAAGCGTCTGGAGGAACGGATTGAACCTGATTCTGAATACTTTTTGCTTGATTTTGGTAGACGAACCCTTGCATAAAAACATATTGTAAGATACCGATAACAACCAGCAATACGGCCATGAGTAACAGTGAACGAGCTAAGAGTTGAAAACGAAGGGAGTTTGGCACAAAAAAGCGTTTAAAGCGGGTTCGCAGTTTCATAACAAGTCAACTCGGTATCCCGCGCCGCGCAGAGTCCGAATCAGGCGATGTTCTTTATCATTTAATTTCTCTCTGAGTGATCTTATATACACTTCGACGATATTTTCATCTCCGCCGAAGTCATAGCCCCATACTTTATCCAAGATTTTCGCTTTACTTAAGACCAGACCTTGGTTGAGCACTATGAATTTGAGCAACTCATATTCCGTAGTCGAAAGTTCTAGAACGCGCTGCTGGTATTGGATCTCCTTGCGCCGATCATCAATTCTAAATCCTCCAATTACCACTTCACCCATCAGATTGGGAAATTGGTTGCGAATTCTAGCATGAATGCGTGCCAACAATTCCTCGAAACTAAATGGCTTCATCACATAATCGTCCGCTCCTAACGTCAGCCCTTTGACTCGGTCCTCCACTTCGTCCTTTGCTGTAAGCATAATAATGGCTACATTCTCGGTTTTTTTAAGCATGCGGCACACTTCAAACCCATCCATACCGGGCATCATGATATCAAGAATTATAATATGAGGCTGGAATTGCTTCGCAAGG
>JAJYAS010000373.1 GCA_021779415.1 Bacillota bacterium | reverse complement strand
ACAAGCCTGTCCCAATTCCCTTTTTACAATATAAAAAAACGAGGACAAATTTCCTCGTTTTTTAGCCCCCATTCGATTACTTCCAACCAAAATACTTCTTAAAGACCGCCTCAGCGACTTTACCTGCCGTATCCCCACCGTGACTCCCGAATTCTACGACTCCAGCAAAAGCAATCTGCGGATGATCGTAAGGAGCGAAGGCCACAAACATCCCGTTGTAGATTTCCCCCGAAATCGTGTCCTTGGACCCAATCTGAGCTGTACCTGTTTTCGCTCCCCCGGTAAATTCCGGTATATCGATCGACAGGAAATTGGCCGTTCCTTCACCCGTTGTCACTGCGGCCATCCCTTTTTTGACCGTATCCAGAATATCCGGTGAGACCGAGACTGTATTCAGTACCTTGGGTTCATATTGTTTTGCGACTTTTCCCGTGATAGGATCCAACAGTTTGTCAACGACATAGGGCCGATAGTGTTTCCCGCCGTTTACCAGTGTGGCCACGTAATTGGCCAATTGCAACGGGGTATAGATGTTGTACCCTTGCCCAATGGCATTGTTGTAACTGTCATAAACTTTCCAATCCACATTTTCGTTGATCATTTGTTTGTACCAAACGGCAACGTCATTTTTTTCGGAGGCTTCCTTGGCTTGCAGCTTCTGCTTGCTTTTCGCATCCTGAGCCTGCGCCAAGAGCGGTGCGTATTTACTATCAATCGCTGCCAACTTTGCATCGCGTGCCTTTTCATAGGTTGGGCCGAAATACGCTTTCTTCCATTCTGCTGAGGGAGCAATTCCTTTTGCTTCACCCGGCAAATCAATGCCGCTATCGACACCTAACCCGAATTCATGGGCAATTTGGCCGATAGTTTCCGGATTGGCTTCAAAAACCCGGCGTCCAATCACTTCAAAATAAATATCCGAGGATAAAGCCAGCGCTCGATAAAGATTGACCATACCAAAATCATTGCCGCCCCATTCCACAAACCCTTGTTGCTGAGAGGCCAAATTTCCTAATGAAGAAAGAACATCTCGGATCCGCTCGTCCGGCGTCGTCAATTTGAGTTGCAAGGAGGCCATCGCGGTCACCATTTTAAACACCGATCCAGGCGGATATAACCCGGTCAACGCTCGGTTAAGCGAAGCTGCTGGGGCCGTTTTATCTGTGAAATACTTGTCCGACACTGCCTGAGTAATATTGCCGATCAAATCGTTGGGATCCATTCCTGGGCGGGACGCCATGGCGAGAACCTTGCCCGTATTGACATCGATCACCACAGCGGCTCCCGACTTAGCGTTCGGATTGGTATTCTTCTGAACATTGGCGATGACTTGATCAAGACTATCCTCTACCGTCTTTTGCAGGTCGGCATCAATGGTCAGTTGCACCGTCTTCCCCGCTTCCGGCGCTTGAATCACCTGTTTAGAAACGGGACGAGCGTTATTGTCGACTTCAACCTGTTGAACCCCTTCTTTGCCACGCAACCAGAAATCATAGGATTTTTCCACCCCATCCTTGCCGACTAGATCACCCTGCGCATATTCAAAACCCGCTTTTTGGGCATCGGGATTCTGATTAAACTGGGCAATCTCTTTTTCCCCTATCTCACGAACATAGCCGAGGAACTGACCGGCCAGGGTTTTCTGAGGATAATAACGAACCGGGATCGCTTCGACACTCACCCCTGGAAGCTCCTCTTGATGCTCAGCTATGATCGCCTGGAGATCGGGAGGGACATTATCTAAGATCGTTACTGGACGATAGCGTTCCCACTGATGATTTTGGATATTGGCAAAAATGTCCTGAGAAATCGAATCCACCGATTGATTAGGATTGGTCCAATACGGTTTAATAAACCCCGCTAAGCGTTGGACCACATCTTTCCAATTACTGATTTTGGATTGTTGCAAATCCATCCAGTCTAAGTTAAGCGCAAACTCTGGAACACTTGTCACCAGAAGTTTGCCGTTGCGATCAATGATATCCCCTCTTGTCGGCTCCACTTTCACAAGTTGCATAACATTTCCCTTGGCCATAGCGGAATAATAGGAACCTTGGGCAATCTGTAGGCGCCATAAGTTAAAGCCCAATATCGAAAAAACGAGAACCACGACGATGCCTAAACCCCACAAACGAAAAACATACGGTTTTCGTTCTCTATCATCCATTCAAAAAACTCCTCTGCGAAACGTTTTTTGCCGTGGTTCGATATTCGAAGCTCGCAAGATATGAGAGATACGCGCTATCTCTCATATCTTGGCCGGTAGCGCAGCCAACCGCGCAAGAAGGACCGATGAATCCACGGGTAGGTCAGCGGAACAAGGATCGCATTATATAAGGAAACACCGAGTACCAACCGTCCGATATCCCCCAAAGACCATTGTTGACCCGCGCCCAACATCAAAAAAGCGACAATAATTTGTCCCACCGCTGTGACTACAAAAACCATAAACGTGGTCAAAGGGAAATTTTCGCGATACCATCGTTCCGCCAGCCAATAACTCACATAAGCAACTACCGTGAGTGAAAGGGTGTACATTCCGATGTAGCGCCCCAAATATAAATCTTCTAATAAACCAGCACCCAGTCCCCATAACAAACTTGAAGACAAGCGATGATGCATGGCCATATAAATCGTGAGCAACATGAGTAAATCCGGCTTAATTCCTGACCAAGACCAAAAATGAAAGATCGTCCCCGGTAAGATGAGACTCAGGAGAAACATAACGGCTATCAGAACATAACGCATTACTTCGCCCCCACTGTTTTAACGATATAAACCTCTTCTAAGTCGTCAAAGTTCACCAGTGGTTCAATATAAGCTGTTTTGAGCAGACCAGAAGGGTCTAGCTGAATTTCTTTTACTTTTCCAACTGGGACATCTTGGGGGTAAACTCCGCCACGACCTGAGGTCAACACGAGATCCCCGGCATTGACGTTGTCCTCTCGGCGAAAGAGCATTTGTAAATTCCCTTGCGTCGTTAAGCGAGAACCTCGCTTGTAAGTCCCTTGCACAATACCGAAGGTTCCATTTCCCGTGCTGTTACGCACGAGCGCACTGACTTGCCCTTCTCCGTCGAGAATCATCAAGACTTCTGAGGTGGTCGGTGAAACAGAAACAATCTTTCCTATGAGACCCAAGTCGCCGATGACCGGATCATCGACCGCCACTCCATCCTTGCTGCCCCGATTCAACGTTAGGGTCTGATACCAGGAAGTCGGGTTGCGATTAATGACCGTGGCCCCAACTTTTTGGTACTTGTCAAGCGAAGGATTTCGAAACTGCCCCTGATCGAGCACCGTATAGCGCATGCCCGCTAAGACTTGTTCTTTCAGGGTAAGATTATCTCCTGTCAGCTGATCAACCTTCTTGTGCAGAGTCTCATTTTCCAGTTGTACCGCTCGGAAGTTCCAAAATATCTTCGTATTATCCTTAATCCCATTTCCCAGTTGGAGAAGTGAATTTTCCACAGGGCTTAAAACGCGCTGCAAAACTCCCCCAACTGGGTTGGGGAAATGACTACCCAGTCCAGTTGAACGGATGCTAATCAGTACTCCTAACAACAGAAAGAAAACGAGAACCGCAATTCCCGTTACATTAACTCTTTTCCCCACCATAATTCCTCCCCGCCTGTTTTAACTCTTCTGCGAGGCGGCAATTTTACGAAGAATATCCGCATGATCCAAGACATCGCCCGTTCCCAGAACCACACAAGACAGAGGATCCTCCGCTAAGTGCACCGCAATTCCGGTTTCATCCGAGATGAGTCGATCGAGATTGCGAAGCAGGGACCCGCCACCTGCCATCATGATGCCGCGATCCATGATGTCCGATGACAATTCTGGCGGAGTTTTTTCTAAACATGATTTTACCGCATCAACAATAGCCATGACGGGTTCTTGCAGTGCCTCTTGGATTTCCTCCGAAGTCACTTCAACTGTTTTAGGAAGTCCTGTTAATAAATCCCGCCCACGCACGACAAACGTACCTATTTCAGCCTTGTAGGCAAACCCGATTTCGAACTTAAGCGCTTCCGCTGTGCGATAACCAATCATTAAATTATACCGTCTCTTGATATGAGCGACGATAGCATCGTCCATTTCATCCCCGGCCACACGGATAGAACGGCTTGTGACTATCCCGCCTAAGGAAATCACGGCGACTTCTGTTGTCCCTCCGCCGATGTCTACGATCATGTTTCCAGTGGGTTCACTGACTGGAAGACCGGCACCAATAGCAGCGGCCATCGGCTCTTCCAAAATAATCGGGTCTTTCGCGCCCGCCGCCATAGCGGCTTCTTTAACGGCTCGTTCCTCGACGGGGGTTACCCCTGAAGGCACGCAAATGACCACCCGTGGGCGAATAAATGGATGCTCTGTCCCCAGCGCTCGACTAATAAAGTATTTCAACATTTTCTGAGTCACGTTAAAATCCGAAATGACACCGTCTTTCAAAGGCCGAATGGCCACGATGTTACTAGGAGTACGACCAATCATTTCTTTGGCTTTATCCCCGACAGCCATTGGAGTTTTAGTCACAATATCTATCGCCACCACGGAGGGTTCCCGCAC
>JAJYAS010000372.1 GCA_021779415.1 Bacillota bacterium | reverse complement strand
GAGCTTACGAGTATTGCTAGAGGAATTTATGCGACAGACTTGATGCTTAAAACAGCCTACGTTGAAGTGGTCAGTGCAACTCCTGTCTGTCCAGGTAAATATATCGCCATCATCAAAGGTGATGTTGCTGCCGTTGAAAGCTCTATCAGCGTAGGCGTAGAAGCAGCAGGAGAATATCTGGTCGATAGTTTTATCCTCGCTAATGTCCATCAGGGCATTTTCCCGGCCATCACGGCCACAACCATGCCCGATGGAATCGGGGCTCTGGGGATCATGGAATGCTTTTCCCTGGCATCCATGGTCATTGCAGCTGATGCGGTACTCAAAGCTGCTGATGTACAGGCACTGGAACTGCGTTTGGGTAGTGGACTGGGCGGCAAAGCCTACTTCACCTTCACCGGAGATGTTGGCGCTGTGGAAGCAGGTATCGATGCTGGAAAAGCCATCGCTCTCCATAAAGGCTTGTTAGTCGATACAGAAGTAATTCCTTCGCCGTCTGACAGACTGTGGGAATCGTTGTTCTAACCCACTCTATACGATCGAAAGGAGGTGTAACCTTGAAAAAACTTGTTTGTGTAACCGAGGTAAGATCAGCAGCAGAAAAGGGTCAAAACGTAGTCTGCGTTGACAGCGATACCATCATTACAGCAGCGGCTAAAGATTTAGCCAAGGAACTGGGCGTGGAATTTACAGCAGATTCAACTACTGCTGAAAATCACACTAGTAAAAACAGTGGACAGCTGAAGAAAGAGAGTCGGGATAACGAGATTGACCCAGATATGATCTATCAAGTTGTAAAAGCGGTATTAGCCAACAAACTCCTGTCAAGTATCCCTGTCCCATCTCCCGAAACTCCCTTCTGTGCAGATTGTGAGCCGAAAAGTGGACTAAAAATTGTACGCGGCAGGACAGTGAAACTTGAGACCTTTGACACGGGCAAACCCAGCACCAACGTAGCTTATCGTGAAGTGGTCAGCAAAGATGATTCCCAAATGAGCGCAGGCTTTTTGACTATTGAAAAATCCAGCTTTGAGTGGGAATTGTGCTATGAAGAGATTGATATTATTCTCGAGGGAAGCCTGTCCATCACCATCAATGGTGAGACTTATCACGCTCACCAGGGAGATGTCCTCTTCGTACCCAAAGGTTCCAAAGTGACTTGGAGTTCGTCTGAGTATGTCAAACTCTTTTACGTGACTTACCCGGCAAACTGGGCAGACCTTATGCCCTAACAATAGGAGGGTAAGCTATGCAGGCTCTTGGCCTAATTGAGACACGAGGACTCCTTCCTGCAATTGAAGGTGCGGATGTTATGCTTAAAACGGCGCAAGTGGAACTTGTGGAGAGAACCTTTGTAGGCGGCGGCCTCGTAACAATTGTTGTTACTGGTGATGTGGGAGCTGTTAAAGCCGCGGTGGAAGCAGGTGTAACTGCGGTCAAAAAAATTGGTCACTTGTCATTGGTTTCTCATCATATAATCCCCAGACCTCATCAGGAGATTGAAAGTATGGTCAGTGTAAACATAAACGTTCCCTTGGCAAGGCAGGAAACAACAGCGAAACTGACACAACCAGTCAAATCCACAATAGAAAGCACTAAGTTCGAGCAAATAATGCTAAACCAACTCTGCAAAGAGAGAGTTGATGCTTTCGTACAGGAATTCGGCCTTGAAAAAAGTGTGGACGTCCTGAAATCGCTTTCCGTGGTAAAACTACGGAATCTAGCAAGAGAATACAAAGAACTTGGCGTCGCAGGAAGAGCCATATCTAAAGCAAACAAAGAGTTACTTATCCAGAAACTGAGGGGATATTACGAGCGGGTGAGTGAAAAGTAACTTAATCGCCTGTGAGAATAAGTAATTACAGTGGAGGAAGGAATAGCAAATTGGAACACTATGATTATGATTTAGAATCCGTGCAAGAGACCAGGAATCTTGCACGTCAGGCCAAACTGGCACAAACGCAACTTGCAAAATTCAATAGCGAGCAGATTGATAAAATCATCCGTAATATGGTGAAAGTAGCAGAGGAGAATGCCGTTTCTCTGGCAAAGCTGGCAGTGGAAGAAACGGGATTTGGCAAAGTTGAAGATAAAACTTTCAAAAATCATTTTGCTTCAACAGAACTTTATGAATTCATCAAACCCATGCAAACCATCGGAATCATCAAAGACGATAAGGTCAATAAAGTCATAGAAATTGCCGAACCGGTAGGATTGCTCATGGGAATTGTTCCCTCAACCAATCCTACATCAACAGCTATATACAAATCCATTATTGCTATTAAATCCCGTAACGGGATTGTGTTCTCCCCGCATCCTTCGGCTCTGAAATGCACGCTGCAAGCAGCCAGACTGATGAATGATGCTGCTGTAGCGGCCGGTGCCCCGGCCAATATCATTGGCTGTATTTCAAAACCCTCAATGCAGGCAACCAATGAACTGATGAAATGCGATGAAGTCGCCATGATTATCGCGACAGGTGGTTCTGCCATGGTAAAGGCCGCCTATAGCGCAGGGAAACCAGCATTGGGTGTAGGTCCAGGCAACGTTCCGGCCTATATTGAAAGAACTGCTGATATTTCGAAAGCAGTCAAAAATATTATAGCCAGTAAAACGTTTGACAATGGTACCATATGTGCATCCGAGCAATCGGTGATTGTTGAAGAATGCATTCGTGACCAGGTTATGGAAGAGTTCAGATGTCAGGGTGGTTACTTCATGACCCCCGCGGAAACAAACCAAGTTGCTAAAAAATTGTTCGTGCGCGGCCATGCTATGAATGGGAAAATGGTAGGAAGATCTGCAGCAGCCATCGCAGATAGTGCCGGTATAGCCATTCCACCGGGAACCAAAGTCCTGTTGGGTGAACAACAGGGCGTGGGTGAAGAATATCCCCTGTCTTATGAAAAGTTGACGACCGTGCTAGCATTTTATACCGTAAAAGATTGGCAGGAAGCTTGTGATCTGTGCTTCAAACTCTTGAATAATGGTGGTGTTGGGCATAGCCTTTCCATCCATACGGAAAACTCTGACATGGTCATGAAATTCGCTGAAAAACCCGTATTCAGGATCTTGGTCAACACAGCCTCCAGTCAAGGCGGGGTGGGCGCAAGTACCGGACTTTCTCCAGCCTTTACACTGGGTTGCGGTACTTGGGGCGGTAGTGCAACCTCAGATAATGTAACTCCCCTGCACTTGATCAATATCAAACGTGTAGCCTATGGAATCAAAGACTTCACCGAAAACACAACTCAATCCTATTCAGCCTGTGCGGCACAGAGCGGTAGCCCTAGTGCCATCAGTGATGATCAGATTATGAACGTTGTGAATGAGGTCATTTTGCTACTGAAAAAAAGAGGTGGTAACTAAACGTGGGAAAGTATGACGATCTTGCAGAGCTTCTACTGGAAGCAATCAAAGAAGGGGGGTATTTAGGAAAGGACTTAAGCTCCATACCTGTGGGAATATCTAATCGTCATATTCATCTTTCTCAAGTAGATTTGGAAACTCTGTTTGGTGCAGGTTGCCAATTGACAAAAACTAAGGATTTGTCCCAACCTATGCAATATGCCTGTAAGGAAACCTTGATCATAGCCGGGCCTAAAGGGGCTCTTGAAAAAGTTCGCATCCTTGGGCCAGCGCGAAGTGAATCACAGGTAGAAATACTCCAGGCAGATTGTTTCAAACTTGGCATAAGCGCACCAGTAAAGTTGTCTGGGGAACTATCAGGAACTCCAGGAATCACGCTCATTGGCCCCAAAGGAAGTATCCTTCTTTCTAAAGGCCTTATGATTGCGCAGCGGCATATTCATATGACCCTGGAAGAGGCAAAAACCTTTGGTGTAACCGATGGAGAACAGGTAAAGGTCCAAATAGACGGACTTCGGGGAGGAACTTACTCGAATGTCGTCATCAGAGCTAACAACACCTCGGCACTTGAATTTCATATCGACACAGAAGAAGCGAATGCTATGCATCTCACATCAACCTCAAGAATAACGATTGTAAAATAAAAAATTTTAGGAGGAAACAAAAATGAATAGATCAGAAGCTTTAGGATTAATTGAAACAAGAGGTCTTGTAGGAGCAATTGAAGCGGCAGATGCCATGGTTAAAGCCGCTAACGTTCAGCTGATTGGCTACGAAAAAGTCGGCGGTGCCCTGGTAACTGTTATGGTAAGAGGAGATGTTGGTGCGGTAAAAGCAGCAACCGATGCCGGTGCTGCAGCAGCTCAACGAGTTGGAGAACTAATTTCTGTTCATGTCATTCCGCGTCCACACGGTGACGTAGAAATGATGCTCCCTGGCGGTAAGAAAGAAGCATAAGGAACCATAAGGCAGGCCATACGGCAAAGGTCAAAATCTCTTTTGGGAGGTTTTGGCCTTTGCTTTTATATTGGCTTTTTCAAATAGAAATTCGCCATTCAAGGTACATAAAGTTATCTTTCCGGGCAATCTAAAAACAAACGAAAATAGGGATTGACAGTGCATTCTGAAAAAGCTAAAATCAAGATAAGAATGTAACCGTTTACATTAACCGCATACCCCTTGTTCCCACAGAGTTATTGACGGTAAAGTAGAGACA
>JAJYAS010000371.1 GCA_021779415.1 Bacillota bacterium | reverse complement strand
CCATTCTTATCAGTCCACTTGTATATTTGCGCAGATGCCGGCGAAACAAACAAAATAATAGCTAAAAGCTGAATTATTATTTCCTTATTTATCATAATTGTATACTGGCTTAACGATCGCGTGTACCGCCGCGAAGCGGTCGGACACGACGCGATGGTTAGATGAGAGTCCTCTTAAGGAACTCTACGAGTGAAGCACACTCAGCATTATTGTTCTGAACCAGAGACTGCAATACTATATCAATAATTTCACTTCTACTCCTGCCGCGTTTTCTAAGCTCATCGTCAAAAATATCATAAAGTCGCTTGCCACTCTTGTCCTTGGCAGGATCGCATTTGCTCTTATACTCTTCGACAATCTGAGAAAGACTTTTTTGATGGAATACCAGATCATTAATTTCTCGAAATAACTTGTGGTCCACGTTATCGACCAGTTTAGATTTTAGGTGTTTTTCTAAGCTTGCAATTGGTAGGTAATTTAGAGGAATGTTGTTCCGAATGCCCTTTTTAGCGACGTAGTCGTCTGCGTCCGATTTGATATCGCGATCAAGAATAATTGATATTTTAGATAATTTCCCGGTCAGATTGCTAGTAATCACCTCATTGGCGAGCTCAATTGTGTTAGCGTATCCACCACAGGGCAAGACGTGAACGAGTTTATTATTAATGAGGCAATTGTCTTTTAAAAACTTGCGAACTATTTCCCGAGCAAGGTCGTCTTCAACCATGATGATATAATCGTACCCCTCGTGGTCATAAAGAATACGTGTTGCGTATGCCGGGTAACAGGGATTAAGTATCTCGATTGAATCGTCTGCATGGCGTTCAAGAAAAAATATGTTCGTTGGCGATATGCTACTAATTAGCTCTATGGCATGCGTGGAAAAGTAGACTGCATAATTGTATCTATTGGATATATCCTTCAGGAACGCAAGCAGCCTCTTCAAAGACGAAGGATGAAGTGCTAGCTCTATTTCGTCCAACAACAAAAGGCAAGGCACCATTTTTTCAGTTCTTTCATTGTTCCGTCGATCAATAGAGTTGAGAATACTGATGAGAAGATTTTCTCCGGTAGACATATGGAATTGACTAACGCGCTTAGAACCCTTTTGGTAGTAAAAAATATCTCCAGCAAATTGGACAAGATTTCCCGCGTCTCTACTATTGAGCTTGAGGATGCGATCATAGAAATTTTCGTTGTTGTGTAGGATTTTTCCGAGATTTATCCGGATGAACTCTGAGGCTGGCCGCAGTTTTGTGTCGTCTATGCGGTCAAGTTTCATCAACAGATCATATTTTGTATTTCTGAACCTGTTTCCAAAAATAATGCTGCCCTCGTAGAATCCCGCCAGCTGAAAATTATTGTAAAAATATTTCTGCCAACGACCGTTCACTTTCTTCCATTCCTTTCGTGAATCGTTCAACTCAAAAAGAATAGATGCGTCGTCTGGCGTTTTGCCGAAATATTCATTCATTTGCATATTGAAGTATGCTGATGAAGCACACGTAATGATGGTGCTCTTCCCTGATCCATTTTGACCCGTTATTGCATAAAGACCTTTGTCCACGGGTAGAGATATCTTCAGCTCTTTAATGGATTTAATATTCTTTATGGTCATCTCTAATTTCATAAGGCCTCCTTATATAAGCAACATCATCAGACTAACATTGAGTTGAGCGGCTTGGCCGCTCGAACATTTGGTTAGACCTCGGCATCTTGCCCATTGTCAAGGGTTGTCCCCCATCGTCTCTTTTTCATTGTCGGGCTGTGAAAGCACATGTTCCAATGCGACCTGTCGCATCTTGGGGCCGATCAGATACCACTCGCGCGCTGTTTGCGTGTGCCGTGCAGCGCGAGCGGCAGCATCCGTACTGAGTCCGACCATGCCAATTACGGTTCCAACAAAGGGCAGCAAACCAACTACGCTTGTTACTGAACTGCTCGTTTCAAAGCCGCCAGCTATTTGTTTAGCGATCTCGCTTTTTTCACGTGCTTCTCGCATTAACGACAAAAGACGCTGCCGTAGATTTGGACTATTTTGTGCTGTAAATATAGCATCTCGAAATTGGGTTGCGTAGGTTCGTATTTCTTTCGATTGTCGCACAGCCGCGAAAGTGTCGATCTTATCGCAACCAAAGTCCAGCCCAACTATCGATAGTGTCTGACAGTCCAAAGGCAGCACTCTGGAATTGCGAAGGGTTCCCGTTTCATGTGCTGCCATCTGAGTCAGCGCGGCCAGCACTGCACTGTGTAACGCACCTAGTCGTTCATCACCGACGATTACTGCACTATGCTCTTGGGCCAGCCTCATCTGAATTAGCAGGCGGCAGAGTAGATGTATACGCTCGTGCTCGTCAACCGGAAAGCCACTGTCAGCTTGTAAAACAGTTTTCACTGACATATCTTGCATTACGGCTGTTGCAAGGTCTTTGTTAGCGGGCTCCCATTCGTTGTATGCCCTTGGGACACGAAGTCTAAGATCGGGATGAAAATAGGTGTCACCGGTAGTGAAGGTTGAGTAATCTGGAAGAGCTGAATTACTACTGACCAGAATAACTTCCTCAAATAGCGATATTAATGCTGTCGCCTTTGCTCTCATCCTCTCGGACTGCGGACCAAACAGTACGCGATAGTAAGGGTGATCTTTGGCAAGAGATGCAGTCCTGCTGTCTTCCTGATTCAAAAGACCTAACAGACCACCCTCATATGGAAAACCTAAAACAATATTCTTAGTGATCATTGTATATCCATCTCCCTATTCAAAATTGTCACAAATAACCCGGCGCTGAGCGGCTCCCCGAAGGGGAAGTCCGTTCGAGCGCCTTGTTCTCCCGTAGCGTAGCGCAGGGAGGACAAGGCGCGAGGCCGCTCAGCGCCGGGTTCTCACCGGAGCGAAGCGGAGGTGAGAACGCGCGGGTGAGGGGCTTGCCCCTCTCGACCCGCTGGTTGGAATTAGTCATCCTTGTCAAATCCGTTTTTCTAATAGTCATTATTGACGTAAAGCATATTCAGAAACTACGTCCACTCCGGGGTTATACATTTGCTTGATTAACCTACCGATGGTTTTTTCGTACATCTAAGCAGCCGGCTTCGATATAGCATTTTCAATAATTCAGTGACTAAATTTCCGATAACTCCCAGAAAAACGCTACCAGCCGCTTGCAAAATTGTATTAATTACAGGCTTGGGGATACTTGGCACGTGTTTCACAATGAAATTCGTAAGAGGCGTAACAAGTCCAGAACCGATTACAAACGGTGCTGAAAAAAAAGAAAAACCAAGTACTGTAAAACTAACTTGTAGTCGTGAATATTTTTTAAAGTACTGGTAGTCAGACAGTATTCGCGGCATATTAGCTTCTCTGATGGCAGTAAGTCGCAATCTAATCAGTAATGTAATGAACCCAGCAACCCAAGAGGATATCCAAATATATTTTGGCACTGCTTTCACTAGATTATCCCATGAGGCGAAATCGACGCTAACAAAATAAATAAACAAAATTGCGATGAGAATCCAAAAGATAAATAAATAATTGTGAAAAGCTTGATACCTATATAATAGTTTATCGAGACGCTCATCGGGAGGCCTGGATGGGATCAGCTTTTTTTTCTGCTTATTGCTGCGTGCCTTATGTCGTTTCATAATTCATAAATACCGGGTAGGGCCGAGGGGCTTACGCCCCTGGTCCCCCCTCAGAACCGTACGTGATAGTTTCCCATCATACGGCTCAAGCACCTCAAAGGGTTCACTTATTGTAATTCCCGCAAACAGAGTTTGCTTACACGATACTTGCAGACTGTCAGTGTGGCCGAAGCCGAAAGGGGCACCAATGCTTTTCAGCATCGTCATTTGCGTTCCTCTCTTAAACTGATTCATTCTATTTTCTCGTGCTGAGGCACCTGCCAAATATCAGCCTCCTTGCGGAGTCCCGAATAAATCGGGATATCCCCAGCCATTGCAGCAGGGGCCTTCGCTTCCTTAAGGCATCTCAACCCAGACCTCCCACAGCATGCCTTGCGGTTAGCCTGCCCCGAAGGGCGAAGGCTCTGGGGTTCCACGTTCCGCATAAATGATCCTGTGAATGACTTAGGTGTGTCCTGAACGCCGATGGTTCTACAGTTCCGTGCAAACACGTTAATGACTTGCACCTTGACCAATACCCGCTCACGCTGGGGAGCGGCCTTCGACCTGTTAATCCTCGGTAGGTCTGTTGCCCTTTGACGACGCGTCCAGACATTCATATATGGTTCACCATATCATTCGCCCCTAGCCCTTAACCGGGGAGGATTCCCGGAAGGGTCGGCCTGTCGCCATTTCGACCCGATTCGGTACGTTGTCAGTGGAGCTTCGCACCCCGTCATCAGCGCAACGGCAGCACGTCCACGTAGGGGCCAGTAGGAACATACTGGGTACTCTCAAGAAAGTTAAAACCTCCTTTCAATACACTCACTTATGCGACTTCGTGTCGCGACCAACGCCGGTCATCAGATGGATGACTTTGTTAGCAGTTTTTTTATTTTGTGATATTGCAACTTCTTTCCTTGTTAATAAATACTTGATTATGGCTATTACGTTTAAGTCGTAGTAGGATTTCTCCTTATTCGACCTAGATCG
>JAJYAS010000370.1 GCA_021779415.1 Bacillota bacterium | reverse complement strand
AAAGTTTAATAATGAGATATCAACTGTAATGGATACTCGAATCTCGACATCGATTGGGATATTGAGAGATCTTATCAAAGGGAATCCAAACGGTAGACCAAATATTGTAATTCCTGTAGAGCCCTCACTTTCAGTCACGTCGGATGGCTCGTCAAAAGTAACCTGGTTCGGCCACTCGACTTTATTATTAGAGCTGGAAGGGAAACTAATACTAATTGACCCTATGTTTTCTCAGATTCTGTCTCCACTTCCCCCGTTCGGCGGTAGACGCTATAGCAAAAAATTACCCATGGAAGTTGAAAATCTACCTCCCATTGATGCTGTCATTCTGTCGCACGACCACTATGACCATATGGATTACCATTCAATAAAAAGGCTGAAAGATAAAGTCGAATATTTCTGCGTTCCACTTGGAGTTGGGACTCATTTGGCAAGATGGGGTGTTGAGGGAGAAAAAATTATAGAGTTAGACTGGTGGAATGAATTCAAATTTGATGGATTGACACTGGTTTGTACTCCAGCAAGACATTTTTCAGGGAGGAGCGTGTCCGATCGAGATGCCACGCTTTGGAGTTCGTGGGTAATCGCTGGGCAAGAAACAAGGGCATATTTCAGCGGAGACTCAGGCTATGGTCCCCACTTTACCAAAATTGGAGAAAAGTATGGTCCTTTTGATTTAACGTTCCTAGAGTGCGGTCAATACGATGATCGCTGGTCTGCTATTCACATGATGCCGGAGGAGACGGTTCAGGCTCATCTCGATTTAAAAGGCAGAATTCTGATTCCCATACATTGGTCGGCTTTTACTCTTGCTCTACATGATTGGGCAGATCCCATTGAACGGGTAACGAAGGCGGCGAGAGAGCGCAATATAGAGGTTTCAACACCAAGAATTGGCGAACCAGTGATGACTGGTTCAGTAGAATACCCAAACTCCATTTGGTGGAGATAACGTGGATTTGCCTAGCAATCAATTTTAGTGAGATATTTCGCAAAAAACACCCTCTCATTCGAAATAAAAGGGTGTTTTATATTGCGAAGCAGGTTTAGCCTTTGACTTCATACATATCCTTTTCGCTAATATCACTTATTATAGGTCCTTGTTTTTTGGGTGTCCAGCGAAGAATTCGCTTAATTATTTGACAACAAGAAGATACTATGTGTATAGTACATGTCACTAAGAATCCCACCAAAACGAGTAGTACAATCCAAGAAAGCATGAACAACATCCCTCCGCAAGTATTTGTTTTTACTTTAGTGCACCTTTTAGTATATGAAAAGAAATTGTAAAATGTATGTGATTGTAATTACTTTACCGAAGTAAAACTATTCATAACATTTTGATTTATTTATTATTTACAGATCGATTCGAATAATTATTGCCTTTTAGGTAACTTCGAGGGGTAAACCTGAACCCGGTGGCTTAAAAGGACGGATTAGGTGTTGGGATAGAGACCCAAAGCATCACATTTTCTATCCACTCGCCCAGCCCATTCCCAGATAAGGGAAGGGTGTCCCTTGCTTTGCAAAGTTTAACTGAGGCAGTTAAGTGATTTTCTGGGTGGGTTGAATTATGGATTTGGGACAAAAATGAAAAGACGGTAGGAGCAATATCAATGCCTATTTTTGAATATGGTCAAAAGGAAATAGACTACTTAAAACGCAAGGATAAAAAGTTGGGTGCAGCCATCGATAGAATCGGCATAATCGAACGTGAAATTACTCCTGACCCGTTCACAACTTTGGTCTCAAGCATAGTTAGCCAACAGATCTCCAAAAAAGCTGCCGAAACGGTATGGAAACGACTATGTATGCAGCTTGGAGACATAATGCCTGAAAGTAACGGCCCAGAAGGAGTAAATATAGGTAGTATTGATCCTAAAAGTATTTCACAGGTGTGTCTATCTGAAATCAAAGCCTGCGGAATGTCAGAGCGAAAAGCCAGTTACATCAAGGGAATCGCAGATGCAGCTATATTAGGAATCATCGATTTCAAGAATCTTCACACTCTGAAGGACGATGAAATTATTACTCAGTTATCCTCGCTGCACGGAGTGGGTGTTTGGACTGCTGAAATGCTCTTGATATTTTCTCTCAATCGGCTAAATGTATTGAGCTTCAAGGATCTAGCAATCTGTCGAGGTATGATGAATTTATATGGCCTAAAAGAACTCCCAAAGGACAAGTTTGAGCGTTATAGAAAAAGATATTCACCTTATGGCTCAGTCGCATCATTGTATCTCTGGGCACTTTCTGTATGATTGGTTGAGTATACAATTGGTCTGACCCTACTATGGCGCGATAAAATTACAAGAGAATCTTTCGTGAATGTTCAATGTTCAATGTTCAATGTTCAGTAAATTGTGCACAAGGACCGAAAACAAGTCGCCCGATCATCCCAAGATCAGGGAAGGGTGTCCCGTTGCTTGGTAAAGAAGCTCTGGTGTGGGTTGGGTGATTTGCTGGGTGGGGTGAATCTCTAAAATTAGAGTTGGTCTTGGATTTTGACTAATAATTTAATTTACACCCTTTGTTGTTTAAGAAAACGGTTAATCGTTTAGAATGTATAAAAGTCTTGTGATGACTAGTGAACGGACAAATGTTTGTGTATATTGACCATTAAAAGATTCGATTCTAAAGTTATTCTTTCTAACGGAGGAGTTCATGCAGCGATTCATCAAAGGTTTGTTTAAATTCATGATTTTTATAGTTGCGGTTTTATGTATTGGTTGGTTTGGAATAAAGTATTACTTTACTCATGTCAACATAATTGCTGATCAGGTACGTGGTAACGTGTTCACTCAAGTACATGCTAATCATAGCCAGTTATTATCGTACAACGATATACCGGAAATGTATCGAAATGCCATAATCGCAACTGAGGATCGCAGTTTTTTCACAAACATAGGAATAGATTTCAGAGGAACTTTAAGGGCAATATTTGTGGACGTTGGCGGTGGGCAGACCCTTCAAGGTGGCTCTACAATCACGCAACAGTTGATTCATAACACACTTTTAAGTAATCAGTCAAAATCATTAACGTGGAAATTACGTGAAAGTATCTATGCCATTGGGGCGTATGACACGATGAGTAAGCAAGAAACATTTGCATACTACACCAATGTCATTTACTTCGGTCACGGGGCTAACGGATTGTACCAAGCAGCAGAGACATACTTTGGAAAATCACCATCAGAATTGAACACAGGAGAACTGACCATGCTTGCTGGTCTTCCAAATGCGCCAAGTGTCTATGACCCATATAAAAATATGATACTTGCCCGTGAGCGGCAGCATCTTGTCATACAAAGTATGGTTGATAACGGATTAATTAGTGAGGCGCAGGCGAAACAGATTCTCAACGAAGCCATCGTACTAAAATGAATTTTCATACCATATCGTCGTCGTTAACTGCTTAGATGTTGTAGGATTCATCAATTTTTACATTAAGTAAGGCCGCCTGTTTGAAGTCAGGCGGCCTTGCCGGTTTTTAAAGACGTTTATGGTATTCGTACCATTTCCAGTCATTAGCTTATGCTAATGAATTAATTCTCGACATCTAAATTGTTACATCAGTTCCATAGTAAGCTGCTTTGTAAATTTCCATAATATCCTCTACAGAGGCTTTTCTTGGATTCATACCTGTGCAGGGATCACCTAACGCAGCTTCAGAAGTGCTTTGTAGCTCTGCTGAGAATTGGGCTTCGGATAATCCCGCTTCTTTGAGGTTTGCTGGAATGCCAAACGATGTATTCATTTTTCTTATTGTTTCGACTAAAGATGTAACGAGCTCTTGATCATTGGAGCCAGCTAATCCAAGACTCTTAGCGATTTCAGCATAACGAGCCCCTGCCATTTTAGCGTTATATTGAATGACCGGCGGCATAAGGATGGCGTTACAACGTCCATGTGAAATTTGGACTTTAGTGTTACATTTGTGTGACATACTGTGCACGAGGCCCAAGATGGCATTGCTGAAGGCAAGACCTGCAAAGTTTTGAGCAACATGCATTTTAGTCCTTGCTTCGATATTTTCACTATTGGCGTACGCTTTTGGCAACCATTCAGAGATCATTTTGATGGATTCTATGGCAAAAAGATCCGTATAAGCGCTGGACATGGTTGATACATAAGCCTCAAATGAATGGGACAAGGCATCCATACCGGTATCAGCAGTAACATTAGGGGGCATAGTTTTACAAATTTCTGGATCGACAATGGCAATATCAGGTGTTATTTCATAGGAAGCCAACGGATACTTGATGCCTGTTTGATTATCTGTAATGACTGCAACACAGGTAACCTCGGTACCAGTACCGCTAGTAGAAGGAATTGCAATGAATTTAGCCTTTTTACGTAATTCTGGAATAGTAAAGGGATCTTTAATGTCATTAAATTTGAGATTCGGGTATTCATAGAAAACCCACATAGCTTTAGCGGCATCGATAGCAGAACAACCACCCAAGCCAATAATTAGGTCAGGTTCGAATTCCTTCATCTTTTCTGTCCCACGATATACGGTGTCGATTGAAGGGTCACTTTCAACTCCGTCAAATACGGTAGACTCAATTCCAGCTTCTTTTAGATAACTTATAGCTTGGTCTAATATTCCGTTAGTT
>JAJYAS010000369.1 GCA_021779415.1 Bacillota bacterium | reverse complement strand
GTGTTCCTCAGACCAGAGCTTTGCTTACCGGCTTCCTTCAGATTCCACCTCACGATGGACACCCTTGCCCTTAGCTAACGGTTGGCACTATCAACCCCCGTATCGGACTTGCACCGACTAGTAAGCGCCCATGCTGGGCGCACTAGGAACGAGGGCTGAACAAATTTTTAGCCCTCGTTTATTTTTATTCGATCTAGTGATATTTCACAAAGCTTTGACGTAAACCACAAGGAATTTTCACAATTTGCACCCTTAACCTTAACATTTTTTAGTTATTCTAATTAAGTAGCGCGAGACAATCCGTACGCTTCTTAAAGCTTAAAAAATATGGAGGTAGTAATCATGGAAGATGAAATTCGTTCCACCCAGAATGACACCACTGATCTATCTGACAAGGAATATCACGAAAACCAGGAAATTAAGGGAATGTTTGCCTCTCCGCAGCAACCTATTATCCAACCCAAACCAAAATCCAAATTTGTAGCCATTACTAGCCTCTGTTTAGTTAGTGCCGTCATTGGAGGGCTTACAACAGCAGCGGCAGTTCCCTATATCTACCCAATTAGCTCAACTTCCTTAACTCAAACTGCCAAATCTTCTTCAATTACACCGGTTGTTAACCTTACCAGCAACCAAACTAATTTCCCAGTAGCACAAATTGCCAAAAATGTTGGCCCTGCGGTTGTGGGGGTTTCAAATTTCCAATCAAGTCAAGGATATTTTGGCAGTTCAAATCTTCAAGAAGCCGGAAGCGGTTCTGGGTTTATTATTGATGCTCAGAAGGGATATATCATCACGAACAACCACGTCATCGATGGAGCCCAGAAAATTACAGTTAGTTTGAGTGATGGGCGGAACCTTGTTGCCAAGGTAATTGGCGCTGACCCACGCACAGATCTTGCCGTATTACAGATTTCAGATACGAAAAACCTCACTGCAGTTAAACTTGGAGATTCTTCCAAGCTTGAAGTTGGCGAATCGGTAGTAGCCATCGGCAACCCTGGCGGTAACGATTTTGCCCGTTCTGTAACCACAGGTGTCGTTTCTGCCTTGGATCGTACCCTTTCCATTCAAGGTGAAGCCGCTTTCAACCTTATCCAGACGGACGCAGCTATTAACCCGGGTAATAGCGGGGGGCCACTCGTTGATTATCAGGGACAAGTCATCGGGATCAACTCAGCAAAATACGCCCAGACTGGTTTTGAAGGAATGGGCTTTTCCATTCCAATTTCAGATGCGATGCCAACCATCCAACAGTTAATCGCCACGGGAATCGCCAAACATCCAGCACTTTTAGTGAGTACGGACGACCAATATATCGCTTATGCACAATCGAACAATAAGCCCCTTGGTGCATATATCTCAAATGTGACTCCGAATGGCCCTGCAGCTAAAGCTGGGATTGCAAAAGGAGACGTAATCACTAAGATCAATAACGTTCAAGTTCAGAATTCTTCTGAACTGATTCATGAACTCTACAAATATAGTGTCGGAACTAAAATAACCATCACCTATGATCGTGATGGACAAACGAAACAAACTCAAGCAACACTAGGGGAAATTTCTTCCAATCAGTAAATACAGAGAGAAGACTTGATCTCTGCATATATTATCTAAGCTATATGGAAAATTTAGTTTAACAGCGAGAAGGCGGAAAGTATGCTTAATACGTTCCGCCTTCTCGCTGTATTAATAGTCTAATTTTGAAACACCTTAAACCTTCTCCCTACCTGACTGATAAAAAAACACTCGTCAAGAGCATAATTGTCCGTGCATAGGGAAAAATGCAAATAGCCAATCTAAAAGGGGGAGCCATATGGAACATCAGGAAGGCAAAGAAATACCTAGACGACGTTTTTTAAAAGTAGGAGTCAGCTCGATTGGAGGAGTCATGGGGTTAGGCTATCTCGGTCTCATCGGAGATTACTTCAGCCCACCAACTGTCGGCTCTGAACCACTAGCAGAAGTTGGAAAAGTTGGCGACTTTACCACCGGCACCCCAAAGCTTGTTGCTTATAACAGCGGAGGGGTTGAGCAGGGAGTTTATGTTGTCAATCTAGGGAATGAAGGGTGGTTAGCCCTTGACTTTCATTGCACGCATCTTCAATGTGCTGTCAATTGGTTGGAGGCCACCAAATCTTTTGCATGCCCTTGTCATGGGGGAATGTACGATATCAAAGGTAACGTACTCGGCGGCCCTCCCCCACGCCCCCTTGAACGCAGGATTATCCAAATCCAAGGGAATTCTGTTATGGTGGGAGGGAGATTGATCTAATGAAGCAATGGCTAGATGAACGTTTACAATTAAGCGATATTTTCGAATCAATGTTTGAACATCCCGTGCCCAAACCAAGTAGTATTTTAGATTATCTTGGTTTCGCAAGTTTCTTTGTGTTTATAAACCAAGCCATTACGGGAATATTACTTGCCATGATCTATGTTCCTTCAGCCTCAGAAGCCTATAACAGCATCAAGCTTTTGCAATCCTCTAGCATAGGCGGATATGTCCGTTCTTTGCACTCTTGGGGGGCCAACTTCATGGTCGTTATTGTGGTCCTACATCTCTTGCGTGTTTTCTATGAAGGTGCTTATAAAAAACCACGCGAATTAACCTGGATTCTTGGGAGTATCCTCTTTATTGGCACACTAGGTTTAGCATTCACAGGGTATCTTCTTCCTTGGGACCAAGAGGGTTACTGGGCCACAACAGTGGGCACAGCCATGGCCTCCTATGTTCCAGTAATAGGAGACTTTATCGTTCGCCTCCTGCGCAATGGTACAGAAGTAACCGGCGCAACCTTAACCCGATTTTACTCCGTACATATGCTCATCTTACCTATTATCGTGCTGATTGCGTTCCTGCCTCATTTTTTCTTTGTTTTGAGACAGGGAATGTCTGCAGGGGATCGACTGATGGCAGCCAAGCGTCGAGGGGAAGATATTGAAAAACAATCCATACCCTTCTGGCCCAACGTTGCCTTTCGCATGATCTTATTTGTACTCATTATTGCTCTGGGACTATGGATCATGGCTGCCCTATACCCCAAAGGCTTGGGAAATCCTGCAGATGCCTTGAACAAAGATCATTATATCCCTGAACCGGCATGGTATTTCTTTGGGGTTTACCAGTTGCTCAAATACTTTCCCGGCAGCCTCGATGTGGTGGGTATCGTTGTCCTCCCTCTTGTTTTCTTTGTGATAATCTTTGGACTTCCTTGGATCGACCGCAACCCTGCTCGCGAACCACGCAAACGCCCCCTAGCTCTAGGTATTGCCGGAGTAATCGTAGTAGGACTTGTGTTGTTAACCTACCAAGGGATCCGCTCTGTCCCCAAACCTCTTCCCAAGACAGGAGTCATCGACCATCCGAGCTATAAAAAAGATATTGACCCCATCTTCCAAAGTCGATGTGTCGGGTGCCACGGCAATAGCGGAGGATATGCAGTAGATACCTATGCCAACTTAACGAAAAAGAATATTGTCCCAGGTAACCCAGATCAATCAAATTTAATCACCATGATCAGTGGGAAGGTACAACCCCAGATGCCTCTGGGCTTGGAACCCCTGACCAAGGACCAGATACAAACCATCAAAAACTGGATTAAAGATGGCGCTCCCCAAAATTAAGTCACTATATAAAGGTCTCTAGACTCCAAAATATTTAATATAGAATGAGGGCCAGTAATAAATTCCACATGAATTTAATTACTGGCCCTCATTCTATATATTTTCCCTCGATCTATTATTTATTATCACTGGCATCAGAAGCTAAACTATAATCCAAGTTCGCTTCCGGTGCAGATGCTTTTATCTTCTTAATAAACTTAAAGCCTAGGGCGGTATGACAACCATTACAGTTATTAATCGTATCACTATAAGCCTTTTCAAAGGCAGCCATGTCCTTAGCATCCCTCGCTTTCTTCAAAGCGCCATCGTCCCCCAAATTCGCCTTAACAAATGCCGCCCATTGGGGATAAACTTGCGTCCGGGTTATTTGAATCGGTGACATGTAGTCTTGCATGACATCGCTCATATAGGCTGCCAACCCCCAGTTACCTCCTTTGGCTGCGTAATACATATTGTCAAAACTATCCGAAACTCCACGCATGGCTACTCCAGTTCCCGGAAGGGCATTTTTGATAACATCCGCAAGAGCAGGTGTCCCCGTTGTAGCCGCCGGGGTGGCTGGGGTCGTTGGGGCTGGTTGTGTTTGTTGGCTGCTACAGCCTACGGCTAACGCTCCTACAACTACAAACGATACGACAATTTTGGGGATTTTCTTAAACATAGACGAAACCTCCTAATCATTATTTGTTACGACTCTAGTCTTTCCAATTTCGTCCATGAAGATGTAAACAATTTATGTTTTAAATGTCCCCTATAGATGCAAAACCTGAATTGAAAGTGTTCATCTTGAATAACAATGGAAAGAGTATATTTCTGTGAGTAGAAGGAATTACTATTTGATTTATCGAAGAATAGAATTATTGGATAACAATACACAGAGCCCAATGAAATACTATTTACTGACCAAGGTGATTATAAGTTTTATTGAAAGATGTGAGAAGAAATGCATATTACTGATTATGAACTTGCTTTAAGATTATTATTGGCTTGTATTTTCGGTG
>JAJYAS010000368.1 GCA_021779415.1 Bacillota bacterium | reverse complement strand
CTCGGTTTATGGATATCTAATAAATGGAACCAGGGATTTCCGCTACATACGTTTATAATAAATGTAACCGGGGCCTTTTTGTTAGGATTTCTGAATATATTATTTATAGAAAAATTGACAATAAGTCCACTATGGCGATTAGGTATTGGGATAGGTTTTTTAGGGGCCTATACCACATTCTCGACGTTTGGGTATGAAGTTATTATGTTAATAGAAGGAGGCAGCTTACTAACAGCAGGACTCTATACTTTACTGAGTGTAAGCGTTGGCTTTGCTGGAGTTGCATTAGGTGTGGGACTGGCCCGCATGTTGTAAGGAGGATTAAGATGTTAGGTGAAGCAAAGTTACTTAAGGTTTATCTGGGCGAAAGCGAACGGTTCAAAAATAAGCCGCTTTATCAATTTTTAGTACATTGGCTCAAGGAAAAAGGGATTGGCGGTGTAACTGTCACCCGAGGTATCGAAGGGTACGGTGGGGATAAAGTTCTCCATACAGCCCGGTTCTTAGAGTTATCGTCCGATTTACCCATGATCTTGGAAATAGTGGATGTAGCAGAGAAAATCGATCCCCTAATTCCAGAGATTTGTGCAATGGTGCCGAAAGGCTTAGTTTTCTCCGCAGATATCCATGTTCACAAACACGGAAAAGAACCAGTGTAATGACTTTAAAGCCCTTCCCACACAAACGTGGTGAAGGGCTTTAACAATTTCTAAGGTGAATTATTGAAAAGGAGTGCGGTTGTAGTAGTTTTAGACGGGATCTTTTGAAAATTGTTCTTGAAGAATTCTAAAATTAAGGTATAATATTATTATTATATTATAAAAACGTTATTTACTAAAGGAGCGGATGTGGAACGAGTTTAAGCTGCGTCAAGAATAAAAAAGATTGCAAACTGCCTCGAAGTAAAGAAGGGTGAGGACGGACAAGACTATTTTATAGATCGAAGGGTGAATGTTGTATGAATACAAAAAAGGATGGAAATAGGATCATCATGTTGCTCGGTTTAGCGGGCTTTATCGTTATGGCGGATAACTGGGTAGTGTCTCCCATACTTCCGGCCATTGCTCAGAATTTGACGATTGATATTTCAAGAGCAGGACTTTTAATTACGGCTTATATGATTCCCTTTGGGATTTTTCAAATCATCTTTGGTCCCTTGGCAGATCGATATGGGAAAAAGCAGGTCATAACGTTTGCGATGATCATGTTTACGATTGCGACAGGACTTTGTGCATTAGGTTCAAGCCTAACCAGCTTGGCAATTTTCAGAGGGCTCACGGGAGTGTTTGCCGCCTCCGTCATGCCAATATCCTTAGCCTTGATCGGAGATATGTTCCCGGTCCAGGAAAGACAGGGTGCTATTGGAACGTTTATGGGTATCTCTTTTCTTGGGCAAGGACTCAGCATGGCCATTGGAGGCACAATTGCTTACTTCCTCAATTGGAGAGGAGTTTTTGGGGTCTATGCGATACTGGCTGTGATTCCAACGTTACTTCTGCTGAAAAATTACAAATCGCTTCCCTCAGAAAAGCATCCGGACAATAAAATATTTGCGCCGTATGCTAAGCTTCTGGGGACAAGCAGGAGTTTGTTCACCTATATCATTGTTTTACTGGAAGGTATTTTCATTGTCGGAAGCTTTTCTTACGCAGGAGCTTACATTGCCAAAACGTATGGCTTCAATTATTTATATATTGGCTTAATTATGACGGCCTTCGGAATCATGTCAGTTATTGGCGGGCGAATGAGTGGTAAGTTAGCGGCTAAAATGGGTGCGCGCAAAGTTTTGAGCTTGGGACTTGTGTCAGCAGCCGTGGCGGATATCATTATCTACCTTTACGGGGATATATTGGGGATGCTGATCCTGGGTATTGCCTTATTAGGACTTGGTTTTATCTTTACTCATTCCACGCTTCTCACAAGAGCTACGGAGTTTGCCCAGAAGGCCAGAGGTGCAGCGATGTCCCTGGTAGCATTCTTCTTCATGGGTGGGGGCGGCGTTGGTACTGCCATTGGTGGCAGGGTGATTTCAGCCGTGGGGCTGAGTAACCTCTTTCTGATTAATGGTATTGCTCTCATCCTCACGTTGCTTTTGAGCTTTGTCATGATACGGGACCATGTCGTGGAACCCAATGAATCCAAGGAAGAGATCGGGAATTTGTAAGAGAGTTTAAATCAAAAACCTCCTGTGAAAGAGCGCAAGTTCTATTACAGGAGGTTTTTGATTATTGTTCTTTGACTTTCTGCAGTGAAATCATGAATGTAATTTGTGGTATTTTAGAATAGGTGGTATAGTTCTTTTTAATCTTTTATCCCGATGAGCTTGATAAACTTGAGGTGTAATAATATGATCGCTGATCCCTTGAAAATCTTCGTAACGGTAGTGGACCATAAGAACTTTTCCCGTGCTGCGGAAGAACTTTATTTGTCCCAGCCTAGTGTTAGTTTGCAAATTCGTAATTTAGAAAATGAACTTGGCACAAAACTTATTAACCGTTCGCCAAAACACTTGGAACTCACTCAATCGGGCGAAATATTCTACGGATATGCTAAGCAGATATTGCTTTTACATGATAAGGCCAAACAGGAAATCGACCAGTTGACAAAGGTAGTCACAGGGGTGCTGAAAGTGGGGGCAAGCTTTACGATTGGAGAGTATATATTACCCTCTGTCTTAGCTGAATTTGCGGCTCAATTTCCGAATGTGGATATTGAAGCGTCAATCGCTAATACAGAGGAAATGGTCCAAGCAGTTCGGGTGAACCACTTGGACCTTGCCCTAGTGGAAGGGGAAGCTAATTACTCGGATCTTGTTGTCCGCCCCATTATGGAGGATGAGATTATTTTAGTAGTGCCTAACCAACATGCCTTGGCTAGGCTTCCTGTCGTTACTGCAGAGCATCTTCAGGGCCAAGTATGGATTCTCAGAGAAGGTGGTTCTGGCACTCGCGCCTTCAGCGACAAGCTGATTAAAGATTGGGGAATTCAAGTAAAAAAAACCTATATCTTTGGTAGTAGTCAAGCCGTAAAGCAGGCTGTCATGGCCGGTCTGGGGATTGCACTTGTCTCATGTTGGATCGTCCGCAAAGAATTGAACGCACAGGAACTGACAGCGATCAGGATAAAGGGAAAGCGATTAACGCGTTCATTTTCGTTAATAAACTCTAAGAATCATGAAATGTCTAAGACCATGGAAGTTTTCATGGAACAACTCTTCTCCCATGACTTACTGACTTAATTTTAAAAATGAAATGTACTACCGTGCCGCATCGCCCAAACTTCTGAAATCATCTACTTTTGTGAAATTAGAATGTGGACACGGAGTTCGCCACTGTAGTAATGAACCGTTACACACGCCGATCAGGGTTTTAATAAAGACAAGACTAAAGAGCCCAGCTAGAGCAACAAACTGTATCAAGCCAGCAATGGCAAAGAACGAATGCCCTATGAGATGGTTCAAGGCGTAGGTCCCGGTGGTAAAACTACCCAGAGGGAAGACGTAACTCCACCAACCCAGGGTGTAGGGAATTTTACTTTTTTTGTTGGTAAGATGCAGCAACGAGTAAAGACTGGCAATGATGATCCACCAGATACCCACTCCCCACAGGGAAACGGCGAAGAGGATACCTAGGGCATGAAAGGCAGAACTCCAAGCGCTAAAGATGGGTTGAGTGACGAAGGGAAGAGTGCTGAAAATAGACATGGACATTCCAATGGGGCCGATTTCGATCCAAACGCTAGGGGCAAATCCTCCAGCGATTTTACCGCCATAAACAAGCCGAGAATAATATAGGCTGCTGAGCATGATAAATAAGAAAAAGGTCATGCCGAACATTGCCAAAATGAGGATAGAAAAGGAAAACTGCCAAGTCGAGGAATTCCAATAAGGAATGAGGTTAGCACCGGTGGCTGCCGCCACAATGGGCGGAACAACTGGAATAAGCCAACTAGCATGGGTCTCATCAAGAGAAACTTGGTGGGAAACAAAGAGCAAATAGGGTACGGTAACGACGGTAAACAGGGAAACGACGACTCCGCAAAGCCAGATACTTTTGCTGATCAAGATGGCAGTTGACGGAGTGATAAGATGGGTTCCGATGATAAGATAGTCATTTCCAAGCACGTTGATGCCCATCGCTAAAGCACCATAGAATAGTAGCTTGCTCGGGTCGGAGAAATCCCTTAATGCTTCGTCAGTGTGATAAAACCAGCGCCACAACCATAAGCCAAACGCTAGGGCAAAGACTATGTTAGTTAGGAGAAAAAAACCTATGCCAAACGATTGTTGCCCTGGTAGGGGAAGGGGCGAAGTATAGGTCAGGGCGGCTACAATGCCAATTCCCATGACAACAGTGAACCAATTAGTGCCAAACTGGCGCGCAACAGAAGGGTAAGAACTGATTTGGGGACGGGTTAAGGTGACTTGGGATGCTAACACAGACGATTCCTCCAATTGTAAAGTTATCTCGTATGTCGTAACTATACTGTGTCTGGTTAGATCGAGCAATTCAGATTTCGAATACCAAGTATATGAATTTCAGTGGTTGCATTGCATTACAGGTGGCAGGTACGTCGTAAGCAAAGAAACCTCCTGTGATAGATTACTCTTCTTGTTCTATCTCAGGGGGCTCT
>JAJYAS010000367.1 GCA_021779415.1 Bacillota bacterium | reverse complement strand
TCGGTCTTGGGAATGAGGATTTTAATGGCTTGCGAGCAAGCCATCACTTCTTGAATAAAAGGGACATCTAAGGTCTGGGAAATATTAAAGCCACCAGACCCAGTCACCATCAGGGTCAAGACATGCCCGTGCAGGATGGCCTTGGCCTCTCCAAGCATGGAGACGACCGTCGTTCGGATATTGGAAAAATGCCTAAGATAATTCTTATAGACAATCGTTTGCTCCGGATCTAACACAACAAGTTTGACCGTTGTGGAACCAATATCGAGTCCAATATTTAAAATGTTACTCATTTTCCCCTCCACTGGCTTATTGCGAGCCTTTTCCACATTCCCAGAGAGTCTCGGGGCAAAGAAGCCCAGGACATCCGCACTGGTCTATTTCTAGTTCAATTGTCGAATGGGATATACCAAATTCCTTCAGAATATATTGCTTAAACTGTTTGATGATTTCTGTGCTTCGCTCAAGTGAACCCTCGGGATCAACGATTAGATGGCAACTGAGGGCAACACGTTCCGGAGTCACACTCCAGACATGAAGATCATGAATATCCTTGGCCCCTGGTAATGTCCGAACAAAAGCTAGTAAACGATCATATTCGAAATTGTCTGGGGCCCCCTCCATTAAAATGTGAAGTGTTTCTTTGACAATCTTCCAGGCATTCCAAGCGATCATAAGAGCAATCAAAACGGAGATGATCGGGTCAATCACATACCATTGGGTAAATTGCATGATTACGGCACCGATGATAACCCCTGCTGAGGCTGCTGCATCCCCTAAGACATGAAGAAGGGCTGAACGGACGTTGAGGTTATCTTCCCCCCCTCGGAAGCCGAAGGCGATCGCCAGATTAACAATCACGCCAACACCAGCACTTAAATACATAATTGTGCTTTCCACGGGCTGGGGATTTTGAAACCGATGAAAGGCTTCATAAAGAATCACGAAGGCAATAATAATCAGAGTAAGGGAATTAGCCAAAGCGGCTAGGATTCCCGTGCGATGATAGCCGAACGTTTTATCAAGGGTGGGAGATTTCTGCGCTTGAACGGCTGCAAACCAGGCAAGGCCTAAGGCGGCAACATCTGTCAGGACGTGTCCGGCATCACTGAGAAGGGCTAAGCTATTCGCTAAGCTTCCGCCAACGACTTCCACAGCCAAGATGAAGAAGGTAGCTAAAAAGGCCCACTTTAACTTGGTTCCTGTGGCATGCACGTGCCCCCCTAGTGCACCGTGGTTGTGTCCGGCATGATCATCTGCGTGACCTGCCCCCGGTTGATTGTGAACATGGGATGCCTCGTGTTGGTGATCATGATCGTGTTTGTGCTCATGCTCATGCTCATGATTTAGGGATTTAACGGATGATTGATTAGGTTTTGACATGGGTAATCTCCTCCTCATTATGATTATAAATTAATTTTATAATATTGACATTAAAACATACACTTGAATGTTATATTAAAAAATTTTTAAGTCACGGATCAGATTATTTCATAAGGTGGTTGCTATGGTCAAGTGCTTTTTCTAAGATAATCTTAACGTGTTCGTCATGAATGCTATAGCGAACGAGCTTTCCTTCTTTGCGGGATCGGGCAAGACCCATGGCTTTAAGGAGACGCAAATGGTGGGAAGCTCCTGAGACCGTTAACTCTGTAATCTGAGCAATATCACAGACGCAAAGATCGGGTTCCAGGAGCAAGGCATAAATAATCTTCACCCGTGTTTCATCAGCGAGTGCTTTAAAGATAGGGGTAACCCCTTCGATCTCTGCTACAGAATGAGATAACTCACTTAAACGTTGAGGAGTATGGCAATCTGTTTGGCAGAGGTGATGATGACCTGGACGGTTCAAACTGAGTCCTCCTTTTTTGTTTGTTTATCTTAAATACATTATAACGATTGCTTGAATGTTTGTAAATAGCTTTTAATACGATATGCCTCATACAATGCTTAAGATCGGCTTTGTTTTACCATTGGTGGTTGTCAATGGTGTTGTCCGTTTTATGGCGGGATCAACATGATGTAAACTTATTAATCGGGCCGGAAAATTAATCCCGGCCCGATTATTGAATATCTGAATGATTTCCTTATTGACCGAGCCCGGCCCTTGTTAGGGCAGCAAAGTTAATCCCTCTTTTGTCACAGCAATCCACTAACTTTCCGTTGATAGCAACAGCAGGAACGGATTTAACACCGTACTGATTGACTTTTTCCACACATTCGTTGGTATCGCATCTTTTGTTTAAATCGTAAACTTTTACTTCGCAATTAGGACAAGCAAGAGCCTTGATTTCTTTTACGGCATTTTCACAGATATAGCACCCAGCAGAAAATATTTCAACTACTCTCTCGTTAGCCATTTTAAATCACCTCCTTCCGACAATCTTTCTACTATAGGACAACTTTGAATTGCCCCTTGGCCAGGGCATCTACTCGATAAATCTTGTAGGATGCTTTTAATGTTTTTTAGGTCACGGATTTTAAGCTCTATTTCCATCAGCTTTTGAGAGGCGAATTGCCGTACTTCACGACAATCAAAACTTTCGTTGTCAGTCATACTAAGCAGTTTGTGAATTTCAGAAAGAGTGAAACCTAAATCCTGAGAGCGTTTTATGAAATTGATTCGTTGAGCCACCTCAGGTGGAAAGGCCCGATACCCAGATTCTGTTCGTGGTGGTTTCGAAATCAAACCTATTCTTTCGTAATACCTAATCGTCTCGATATTTACGCCAGCGTTTTTAGCTAATTCACTTATAGTCAGTCCTTTCATTTGTTCACCTCCCATGTCTAGTATAAAGTCTGCAGTTAGATACGGTGTCAAGAGTTTATTAGCTTTATTTTATCTCTTTTGCGCCAAGTGTGCTTTTTATTTGTTCCCTAAAGCATCAAGAAAAGTTGATATAAGAAAGAAGAGGTATGAAAAATGTTAGTCAAGTCAAAGAAAACAGGGAAGAAAACAGGGGTACAGGTACGCTGTTTCATCATCGCGAACGGTTAAAGTGGCAGCAAGCACTCTAAGTTAATTCTGTCCATGATACTCATGTCTCAGAACTCGATTATGTTTTCTTTAGGCGCAGATATTGACAAAGAAGCAGATGAGAGTATCATGATAAGTATATTATAAGATAGTAATATTATTGATATTGAGAGGGAGAGCGAAGATGTTTACGATTCTGATGTATATAGTGGCTTTCGGCTTTCTTGTCCTTTCCTTTATAAAGGACAAGAAGAAGACTTTCCTAGCCATAAAAAAGGCCTGGAAGTCATTTGAAAATATCCTGCCGCAGTTCCTGTCTATATTAGTTATTATAGGAATCATGTTGGCAGTATTGAGTCCTGAGGTGATTTCTGGATTAATCGGAGAGAAATCTGGGTGGTGGGGAATGTTAATGGCTTCTCTAGTCGGATCAATCACCTTAATACCTGGTTTTGTAGCGTTTCCGTTAGCGTCGGCTTTGTTGAAAAGCGGGGCTGGTTCTATGCAAATCGCTGTATTTATCTCGACGTTAATGATGGTCGGAATCGTGACGATCCCTCTGGAGATGAAGTATTTCGGTAAAAAGGCTGCATTACTCAGAAATAGCTTAGCGTTTGTATTCTCATTTGTTGTAGCAATAGCAATCGGGGTGGTGTTGAGATGAAAATGCTGATTAAACGGTACAAGTATTTCTTAGTACTGCTCGTCATTAATATCGGAGTCTATGGTTTGTATCCATCTGTAGGTCAAAAGTCAATTGACATCACTTGGAGCAATGCTGTGGAAATGCTTTCGGTTATTCCACCAATATTTATCTTATTGGGGCTCTTAGATGTATGGGTACAACGAGAGACAATGATTAAGTTGATGGGCGATAAATCCGGCTTTCTTGGTATTCTAATAGCATTTTTCTTAGGTTCGGCTGCAGCCGGGCCATTATACGCAGCTTTCCCCATAGCGGGAGTTCTCCTGCAGAAGGGAAGCAAGCTCTCTAATGTCTTAATTTTTATTGGAGCATGGTCAACAACCAAAATACCGATGCTCTTATTTGAGGCTTCTTCGATGGGGTGGAAGTTCATGATGACTCGGTTTGTGATTGATATACCAGGGATTATGTTGATTGCTTATATCACGGAGAGGTTATTGAACAAAAAAGAGAAACAGTACATCTATGATCAGGCTAGCTTGAAATAATGTAGTTGAATTGCAACTCTGATTGGGTCTTCCTTAAGCGCTAAAGGGCGAGGGGGATAATAATGTTATATGGAAAATTGAAAGAATACCGAGCTTTACTCACGTTCCCATCGTTAACGGAAGCTTTGGGGGCAGAGAGGGTTTTTTCCCGTTATGAGTGTCCCTTTGCCACTATTCCAACCCCAATTCGCCTGAGATCCGGTTGTAACACTGCCTTGTGCTTTCCCCTGGACCGTAAATCGATCATTGATGATCTTATTGATGACGGAGTGGTACTGACAGGGATGTACGAAGCACGAGAAGATGGATTCTTTTCATTAGTCTGGTGATCATACATAAATTGGATGATAGATTGTGACTCCAGTTAGGCCCGATGAAAGGAAGCAGGTATATGATTTATCTAGATAATGCCGCAACAACGTGGCCAAAGCCATAACAAGTTGTGAATGCCATTCAAGAGGCCC
>JAJYAS010000366.1 GCA_021779415.1 Bacillota bacterium | reverse complement strand
CGAGCATTATCGATATATAACACAAAATATTGAGTATCGAACATCGAATTTGGAGGGATTAGACCATGGCAGATGTAACCGCAGCTCAAGTAAAAGAACTCAGAGAACGTACCGGTGCGGGTATGATGGATTGTAAGAAAGCACTTACTGAGTGTGATTGTGATATTGAAAAGGCCAGTGACTTTTTACGTGAAAAGGGCCTTGCTGCAGCCGCTAAAAAAGAAGGGCGCATTGCGGCTGAGGGGACAGTTGAGTCCTATATTCATGGTGGTGGACGCATTGGTGTTTTGCTTGAGGTAAACTGTGAGACAGACTTTGTGTCTCGTGGGGATGAATTCAAAGCGTTGGTCCGGGACATCGGAATGCATATTGCAGCAGCGAACCCACAATATCTGAACAAAGAAGATGTACCAGCAGAAGTGCTTCAACATGAAAAGGATATTTTAAAAGCTCAGGCTTTGAATGAAGGAAAACCGGAAAAAATTGTTGAAAAGATGGTTGAAGGTCGGATTGAGAAGTTTTACAAAGAAGTATGTTTAATGGAGCAAGCTTTTGTCAAAGATCCTGATAAGAGTGTGCGTGATCTAGTGCTTGATAAAACAGCTAAAATTGGGGAACGCATTGTCGTTCGTCGGTTCACCCGTTACGAATTAGGAGCAGGGATTGAAAAACGACAAGATGATTTTGCTGCAGATGTCATGAAAGAAATAAATCGTTAAGACGAACATACAACTTATTAGAGAACACCCCTGGTGTTCTCTTTTTCGAACGTGAGAGGATTTCACCCACTAAACATAGAATAAGGGTTGATGGAGGTTTATCCATGGAAAAACTACGGTATAATCGAGTGGTTCTTAAGATAAGTGGGGAAGCGCTTGCTGGGTCTCAAGGCTTTGGTCTTCAACATGATATGCTGATTTCCGTTGCGGAACAGGTAGCCGAAATTCGTGGCATGGGAGTTGAAGTTTGCCTGGTTGTCGGTGGTGGAAACCTATGGCGTGGCATTGCGGGAAGTGCCCAAGGTATGGACCGTGCTACCGCCGATTACATGGGTATGTTGGCAACAGTGATGAATGCTCTGGCCTTACAGGATGCCTTGGAAAAGGCTGGCTCGGATACTCGAGTCTTATCAGCTATCGAGATGCGACAAGTTGCAGAGCCTTATATTAGACGTCGAGCTATTCGCCATATGGAAAAAGGACGCATCGTTATTTTTGCAGCTGGAACAGGAAATCCCTACTTCTCGACAGATACCACAGCTGCTTTAAGGGCGGCTGAGATTGAGGCGGAGGCCATTTTGATGGCCAAACGAGTCGATGGAGTTTACGATTCCGATCCGCTCAAAAATCCCCAAGCGACGAAGTTTGACAGTTTAAGTTATCTCGATGTCCTGAGTAAGGGACTCGGGGTAATGGATTCAACCGCGACTTCGCTTTGCATGGACAATAATATACCTGTTATCGTTTTTGACCTAACGTGCAAGGGCAATATTCGTCGTGTTATAATGGGCGAGTCTATTGGAACTTATGTTGGGAGGGAAAGTTAATGATTTCCGAGGTTATGAAAGACGCAGACGAGCGGATGCATAAAGCAGTTGAAGCATTACGTCGAGAGTATGCGTCGATTCGTGCAGGTCGTGCAAATCCGAGTGTCTTGGACAAGGTAATGGTTGAATACTACGGGACTCCTACGCCTATCAATCAGCTTGCGAATATCTCTGCTCCTGAACCAAGAATGATCGTGATTCAGTCTTGGGACAAAACCGTTCTTCCCGCTATTGAAAGGGCCATTATGAAATCCGATCTAGGACTGAATCCGTCAAGTGATGGTACAGTGATTCGCCTTATGATCCCTCAACTCACAGCTGATCGACGCTTGGAATTAGTAAAAAAGGTGAAAAAAGAAGCGGAAGAAGCGCGTGTTGCAGTGCGTAATGTGCGCCGAGATGTTAATGATAAGCTTAAGAAACTTGAGAAAGATCATGGAGATCACGGGGCTTCCGAAGATGAGGTTAAGCGCGCCCAAGAGGATGTCCAGAAAATGACCGATAAGATTATCAAAGACATAGAACGTGTGATGGAAACCAAGGAAAGCGAAATCATGGAAGTATGATACATGCTTGGCTCGGTCGAAACTGGGACGAGGTTAAGCTTGAAATTGAAGAGATGGGTAAGCCTTACACTTTCCAAGTTGCGCACCCGCATGGTAAAATGGAACCGTGGGGAAGTTGCCGAGTTGTTCGCGTCAGAGAATTAGACGACAAAGTGGACCTCGTTTTAGCGCATGAAAAGTTTTCGCCAAAGCAACCCTTGACCCCCTAACTTGCTAAGGGGGTCTTTTTTCGAAATTCGAGGTTCTAGGTTCTAATATCGAATAGCTAATATCGCCTATGGGGGGTGAAATAATGTGGTTCAAGCCTCGGAAACAGAATAAAGTTGATTCAAAGGATCAGATTGCTATGGACCGCCTCCCACGCCATATTGCCATTATCATGGACGGAAACGGGCGATGGGCTTTGAAACGTGCACTCCCTCGTTCGATGGGACATCGGGCAGGGGTTGAGGCCATACGAAAAGTTGTTAAGACATGTTCTGAGCTGGGGATAGAAGTTCTTACCGTTTATGCATTTTCTACAGAAAACTGGCGAAGACCTAAAGATGAAGTGGGCGTACTGATGACCTTACTTACGGAGTACCTTAGAAAAGAACTCAATGAACTTCATCAAAGCAATGTGGTCATTCGGGCCATTGGAAGAATTAATGACCTCCCTCTGGAGGCTCAGCGAGAATTAGAAAAAGCCAATAAGCGCACGCAAAACAATACAGGCCTCATTCTTAACCTTGCTTTAAATTATGGTGGGCGATCTGAGATTATTGATGCGGTCAAAAAAATAAGTAAAGATGTCTTACATGGAAAGCAACGAGTCGAGGAGATTGATGAGGAACGTTTTAGTGAGGCACTTTCTACAAGTGGTTTACCGGACCCGGATTTACTGATTCGGACTTCAGGGGAAATGAGGTTAAGTAACTTTTTGCTTTGGCAGTTAGCCTATACTGAAATCGTAGTTATCGACGAGCTTTGGCCTGATTTCGAAAGAAACACGTTGCTTGAAGCGATTAAAATGTACCAAAAACGGGATCGTCGGTTTGGTGGAATACATACAAATTGAGGAGGAGCGCATGCTTAAACGAACTCTTAGTGCCCTGATTGGAGCTCCACTTCTTTTGGGATTAACCTATTTGGGCGGTCCTTATACTGCATTCTTAGTGGCTGTGTTAACCTTGTTAGCACTTTGGGAATTTATGAAAATTGGCGAACACATGGGGATGCAGACTTGGTATATACAGACGACGATTTTTACGGTTGTTTGGTTGATCAATCTGTTCTTCGGCAGTAAGGAATGGCTGTTGGCTACGCTTGTCTTTTGGCTACTAGTTGTTCTTGGGCGTCTCGCTTTAACGTATCCCAAAACATCACTTGCAGAGGCAACCTTTAATCTGTTATCGTTTCTTTATACGGTTGTCTTGCTATCCCATCTCTATATGTTGCGACAGCTTCCAGGCGGGTTAGAGTTGACCTTTCTTACAATCTTTTTGGTATGGGCTACGGATACGGGTGCATACCTTATAGGGAAGCAATTTGGACGCCATCTTTTAGCACCTCAGGTTAGTCCAAAGAAAACCGTGGAAGGTTCGCTGGGCGGATTAGTGCTTAGTATTGTGGTGGCCTTGGTTTACTGGCACCTAGTTGGTGAGACCTCTTGGCTTAAGTATTTAATATTAGCAATTTTTGTAGGAGTCAGTGCTCAAATAGGTGATTTGTTCGAGTCGGCGTTGAAACGTAGCGCAGGAGTCAAAGATTCCGGAAACCTAATCCCTGGACACGGGGGGATTTTGGATCGGTTTGACAGCCTTATTTTTGCCCTGCCTTTGGTGTATTATGGAGTAACTTTAATTGTGAGGTGAACGGGTTGAGCATCGATCAGAGACATCCTCTGTGGGCAAGCATCAACAGGCTTGCGATGGTGACAAGTGCCTTCGTCTTTCTGAAAGTCTTCACATACTTTTTTCAAGACTTTTTGCCCGTATTTGGGGAAGTCATTAGCAAAACGTTTAGTGCCTTCTTTCCGTTTTTTATTGCACTTATCCTGGCCTTTTTACTCGAACCACTCGTTGTGCGGCTGATGCGGTCAGTACGGATACGTCGGCCCTACGCGGCCGTACTTACCCTCTTGCTGTCGATTTCCGCTCTCAGCCTTTTTGTCTTTCTAATCGTAGCCCGGCTTTATACCGAATTATCCGAGCTAGCGATCACTTTGCCAAATTATGGATATCTTGTGGACCTTGTGACAAAACAAGTCGACTCTGTTGAACGATTCGTGAAGGTGAATCCACAGATCCAAAGCACTTTGTTTTCTTCAACTGAAAGCTTAGCGCGCACGCTTCAAGATTGGGCTAAATCAGGGAGTGTCTTTTTGCTTGGTTTTCTAACGTCGTTACCCCGTGTATTCATAGTGCTGGTTGTGTCTACTGTTGCGACATTGCTGATGAGTTCAAGTTATCCAAATGTTAAGCGCTTTATTTCAAGCCTATTTCCACGCCGTTGGCATCTCAGTGCTCAAGCGATCAGTGAAGATT
>JAJYAS010000365.1 GCA_021779415.1 Bacillota bacterium | reverse complement strand
AAAACATTAAACATATTTGTTATATAATACTCATATTTTTAGCAAAGAAAAAAATAGTAAAAATGGAAGGAGCACCCGCTTGATTCAATTAGAAGGGGTAAACAAACATTTTGGGCATTTGCATGTTCTCAAAGAGATCAATCTAACGGTAAAATCGGGGGAAAAACTAGTCGTCATCGGCCCTAGTGGATCAGGCAAGAGTACATTAATTCGGTGCATGAACCTTCTGGAAAAGCCTAGTTCTGGTAAAGTGACGGTTGATGGAGTGGAGATTACAGCCCATAAAGCCCAGGTGGCCAAAGTTCGTCAGTCCGTGGCTATGGTATTCCAGCAATTTAACCTCTATCCTCATAAAACAGTTCTGGAAAATCTGACACTAGCACCAATGTTGATCAAAGGGGTTCCTAAGGAAGAGGCAATGGAAACTGGTATGGCCTATCTTAATCGAGTAGGGCTAAAGGAAAAAGCAAGCGTCTATCCTTCGCAACTTTCAGGGGGGCAACAGCAACGGGTGGCTATTGCGCGGGCTTTAGCTATGAGGCCTAAGATCATGCTCTTTGATGAGCCGACGTCAGCTTTGGATCCGGAAATGATCCAGGAAGTCCTCGATGTTATGGTTGATCTGGCCCACGAGGGGATTACCATGGTCGTTGTCACGCACGAGATGGGTTTTGCCAAAACGGTTGCAGATCGTGTCATTTTTATGGACGAGGGACAGATTATGGAGTCCAATTCACCGGACCAATTCTTTGCAAACCCAACCCACGAACGCACCAAGTCGTTTTTAAGCAGAATTATACGCTGATCCAATTCCATCGTGAGTGGAAAGTAACAGGGAGTTCTAAGAAGAAAGTGCAGTAGTTCTGTACTAAAGGATTATAAGAGGGGGAATTTTGAAAAATGAAGAAAGCTGGAATTATTTTAACAAGTCTATTATTAGTTGTGGGTTTGGTGTCTGGATGTGGGGCCACTCCTACCGCGCCGACTACTACACCGTCCTCAAGCAGTGCGTCAGTACCGGCTGATGTCAAGGCCATAAAGGATCGAGGGGTTCTCAAAGTAGGCGTTAAAGTTGATGTGCCGAAGTTTGGATATAAAGATCCTAGTACCGGCAAAGTTGACGGCTTCGAAATTGATTTGGCCAAAGCCATTGCTAAGAAAATGATAGGAACTGAAAATATTGAAACCACGGCTGTTACAGCAAAAACACGGGGTCCAGTGTTAGATAGTGGAGACGTTGATATGGATATATCGACCTTTACCATCACAGAAGAACGTAAAAAGAGTTACAATTTCTCCGATCCGTATTTTACAGATGGGGTAAGATTATTGGTTAAGAAGAGCTCTGGTTTTAAAAGTTTAAAAGATTTAGACGGCAAGAAAATTGGTGTAGCGCAAAGCTCGACCAGTAAAAAAGCAGTTCAGGCTGAAGCAGATAAAGTGGGGGCTAAAGTCTCGTTCTTAGAGTTCGCCACCTATCCGGAAATTAAAACGGCACTGGATTCTGGCAGGGTTGATTGTTTCTCTGTAGATGGTTCTATCCTTTTCGGTTATTTGGATGATTCAACGACGATTCTACCGGATAGTTTTAGTCCTCAAGAATATGGTGTGGCTTCTAAAAAGGGTAATGATGGAGTTGCGAAAGTGGTCAATGATACCATTGCAGAGATGAAAAAATCTGGGGATCTCGATAAGCTGATTCAAAAGTGGGGGCTTAAATAGTGGTCGGACCTTTTGCCTGGTTTAAATGGGTAGCGCTTTTCCAAGATTGGACGGTATTTGTTGAGGGGTTTAAGAATACAATTCTTTCTTCCCTCCTTGCCCTTTTATTGGCCCTAGTACTAGGGGTGATATTTGGAGTGTTAGGTACCTCTCAGTGGAAACTCGCTAAAGTTTTGAATCGCATCTATGTCGAATTCATTCAAAACACGCCACTCGTCATCCAGGTCTTTTTCCTTTATCATGGGCTACCACACATGGGCATTATGTTGCCAGTTTTTGCGGTGGGGGTCTTGGGTGTCGGGGTTTATCACGGTGCTTATATTGCCGAAGTGGTCAGGGCCGGAATTAATTCGATCCACAGGGGGCAAATGGAAGCAGCTCTGTCGCAAGGATTTAGTTTTTGGGGAGCCATGCGTCATGTGATTTTGCCGCAAGCCGCGCGCTTGGTTTTGCCTCCACTCACCAATCAAGCGGTTAATTTAATTAAAAACACATCTGTATTGGCCATGATCGCCGGTGGCGACCTGATGTATCATGCCGACTCATGGTCCAGTGACAACCTCTATTATGGTCCCGCCTATGTGGCGGTTGGACTGCTCTATCTCCTTCTCTGTTTGCCTCTCGCAACACTGACACGTCGCTTGGAAAATAAGGGAGGGGTGTCGGCATGATTCAAGAGGTATTAAAGCCAGAGATATTCCGCTTTCTTGGGCAAGGACTATTAACGACACTTTACATTGCCGTCATGGCTATTTTGATTAGTTTTGTCTTTGGAACTCTTCTTGGGATTGCTCGCTACTCCAAACAAGCTATTCTGGGAAGGCTCGCTGCGGTATATATCGAAAGTGTTCGAAACATTCCCATGCTTTTATTTATATTGGTGTTTCGGTTTATGACGACCTTAAAGCCAGTTAATTCTGGGATTGTAGCGATTGCTGTCTTCACTTCAGCTATTATTGCCGAAATTGTTCGTGGAGGTTTGAATTCCATTGATAAAGGTCAGTGGGAAGCCGCTCGGGCACAGGGGTTTTCTTATCGCCAAATTTTGATGCATATTATTTTGCCCCAAGCCATGCATAAGATGATTCCTCCGTTGGTATCACAGTTTATCACGGTAATCAAGGACACATCGTTTGTTTGGGTAGTAGGCGTGGAAGATTTGACGGGTAAAGGGATGATTATCCTAGGGCAATACGGTTCGACGGCCCAAGTCTTCACGGTTTTTGGAATGATTGCTTTAACGTATTTCGTCTTGAATTATTCGCTTTCAATTTTGGCTCGTCGGCAACAACTAAAAATGGTGCACCAAAGCTTTTAAACGTAATTTAGATCAATTAATGGGGTCTCGTGGAAGATCAAGGAATATTCAGACTAAAGAACCGAAAAGAAGAGCGATATTGAGGGTTCCGATAAGAAATCGGAACCCTTTTTAATTAATGTTTGTAAATCTAAGGATCGAGAATTGCACGATAAAGTGGGGATTTTTTAGTGCTTAAATACTTAAAATTTGAGAAAAGGATATACTAAGCCAAACAAAAAGAAGGGGGTTATATATTAAATGCCCAATGTTGACTTGCTTGATGAGAATAAGGTTCCTGAAGAGTTAAAAGGAATCTTCCACAAACTAAAAGAGAAATATGGTGAAGTACCCGCCCCTTTGCGAGCGCTTGCCAACCATCCGGAGTATTTTAAGATGGTACTTAATAAGACGGAAACAGTGATGGGGTCGGATGCTCTAGATATGAAGACGAAGCTAGCCTTAGCCTATACCATTTCCGTTCTTAATAACTGTGAGTTTTGTATCACAATGTATGCCCAACAACTTCGTGATGCAGGATTTACGGACAAACAGTTCATAGAAATCATTGCTATGATAGACGTGGTGGGAGCAGTGAACCATTTGAATAATGGCATGTTGATTAAACCCGGAAAGTGATGGATCCATTGCCATGCATAATATTTTTCAGATTCGCTGAAACTAGATCTAGCATTTTAGGGAGGTGTCTTCATGCCAACTCAACTTAGTCAAAAGGAAAGAATGTTTTTACAAGATCTTAGCCATCATGAACAACTTTGCGTTCAGAAATACAACAAATACTCCAATGAAGCGCAAGAACCTCAGCTCAAACAACTCTTTCAGACCCATTCTTCTCATGAGCAACAACATTTTAACACAATCAACCAAATATTAGCAGGACAGGCTCCGAGCATGAATCAAGGACAACAGGGACAAAGTCAGCAACAACAATCCATGCCAGCTGGACAGGGAATGCAAACCCAAGCGGGTGGCGCATTCAATCAGAATGATGCAGAATTGGCCAATGATATGCTTTCAACAGAGAAGTACATCTCGGGTACCTATGATACTGCAATTTTTGAATTCCAGGATACCAATGTGCGTCAAACCTTAAACCACATTCAGTCCGAAGAACAAAAACATGGGGAAGACCTCTTCAACTATATGAAATCTCATGGTATGTACAACGTGCAGTAAACACCTAAATGGTATACCTGTGCTCTAACGGAAGGGTTAAAGAGTTTTAATACAAAAGCTCTTTAACCCTTTATAGTACTAGCAGAAAGTATCAGTGCAACTAAAGCAACCGCCTTCGCTAAGGCTTCTTCGCTGAGCTAAAACGTGCGAAGACGGTGTCTTCGGGCGCTAGCTAAGTTTTCTTTTATCTCTGCAAGATCTCTTGAAGTGTCAGGGGAGTAAAACGTGAGGTGACTCTATTTGATCTGGTTCATTCTTATTACATTGCTATCCTTATTAGGGATGCTCGCCTCTCAACTCGTTGCAAGTTTGGAAAGTAGAAATCCGGAAAAAACAGCTTCTTGGCTCGCAATCTTTGCCACCTGGCCGATACTCGGGTGGATTCTCTATATCCTTTTTGGCTGTTCTCCGCGAAAAACCAGG
>JAJYAS010000364.1 GCA_021779415.1 Bacillota bacterium | reverse complement strand
TCTCTGGCGAATCTTAGGTATGGACTTTATGCAGGTGAGTTTGATTATTAATCCTTATTTGATTGTGCGGGTAATGGGTGGAGCGATGTTTGCCCTCGGCGATCTATTGCTGTCTTGGTGTATCTTAAAGGCCTGGCAAGCAACGAGGTCTAAAAAGTAGCAAAGCCTTGAAACTTAAGGTTATGAGGTTAGGAAATGCAGATTACGATCATGAGCTCGTTCTGGTTGTTTCTCTTAATACTATTGTTAGCCCTCCAGTTGTTCTTAGTACTAATACTTATTATTAAACCTGTTTTGCGTTATCTTGTGGGGCAGCAGATTGGCGATTTTCTCCATAGACTACTTTCGGATAAGTACACTCAGAATCTAATGGAGATTTGGCCAGCTGGAAAACGCATTTCAGTGTTAAACATCCTGGAAATCGGATTTCGTGCGCAGAATGGGAAAATCATCACTAGGCCCCTCGGTTCTCCTAAGCATTTTCCTGGGTTTGACAACCTCATGTTTGCTCCCCACTTGATGACGAGACTTTCTTTGCCTGAAAGTGCCCAGATGAACATGCAGGTGACGATTGGCCCAAAAGCCAACAAGCCGATGGTGATCAATATTCCCATTATGATTGGAGCAATGGCCTATGGCATAGCACTCAGTGAGGAAGCAAAAAGGGCCCTGGCAAGAGCAGCTAAAACCCTGAAAACATCCACATGTTCAGGAGAAGGCCCCTTTTTACCAGAGGAACGCATGGAAGCAGGGAAATACACTTTGCAAATTGCACGCTGGGCATGGGGGGCAAGAACTCAGGAGCAAATTGACTCTGCTGATATGTTGGAAGTTCAAATGGGTCAAGGCGCTGATATGGGTTCTGTCAGCATTGAGGCCCCAGAATTTCAAGGACGTGCGCAAGAACTTTCAGGATTAGCCCCTGACGAACAGGCCATATCTTTTCCAGCACCCCCTGGCATTCAAAAACAAAGTGATTGGCCTGGTTTTATGAAAAGTCTACGTAAAAGGTCAAACGGTATCCCTATTGCGTTAAAACTTATGGCAACCGGGCATCTTGAGGAAGACTTGGCAGCCGCGATCCAACTGGGCTTTGATGCTATCATTATTGATGGTGCGCAAGGTGGCTCTCACGCGACAACCCCAATTAAACAAGATGATTTTGGGATACCAAGTCTCTTTGCTTTGATTCGCGCCGTGCGTTTTTTAAATAATCAAAGGGTACGTGACCGGGTAAGTTTGATCGTAGCCGGGGGATATTTTACTCCTGGAGAGTGTCTCAAGGCTATTGCTTTAGGGGCAGACGCCATCTATATGGCTACCGTTCCCCTTCTTTCCCTAACCCATAACCAAGTCAGTAAAGTGATACCGTGGGAACCTCCTACGACATTGGTGTTTTATGACTCCCCTGCTAAGGGTAAACTAGATATCGAACAAGCTGCTACAAGTGTTGTCAACACAATAACATCGATGGTTTTAGAAATGGAAGAAGGAATGCGTGCTCTGGGAAAGATGTCATTGAAAGAGCTTAACTCTGAAGACCTTGTCGCATTGGATTCCTTGACCGCCGAAGTGACTGGAGTAAAACGAATCTACTAACATTAGAACCGTTAAAGAACTTCCATCCGTCGCAGACTTTGGTTAATGGTAACTGTCAACAGGGGACCAGGCATAATTGCACCCGAGAATCCCACAACACCACTTACCCAACCGTCTTATCGCTTTAATTTCTTGCTTTCGACGGATGGCGAAAAATTCCTTTCTTTGAGCATAGTTGATGAACGGAATTGAAATTGCGCCATTCAGGGTTACATGATTATAAAGTGTCTGTCATTACCAATCCTACACCCTTGAACTGTTCTCAGTGTCACAAAGACGAAGTAAAACAATTTGAAGACAGTAACCATGCTGCAAAGTCGTGGTATTCTGTCGAAGGCGCGAAGAATTTCACTCCGGAAGAACTTGCTAAGAATCATTTGCTTGATGCGAATGGAAAACCCGTTGGTGGGGGTAACCCCAATCCCGTTTTCAATTTGATTGGGAAAGATGCCAGCACACAGTCTTGCGAGGTCTGTCATGCGATTGGCCAAAAGAATCAAGATGGAAGCTTTGGAGATTGCACTAAGTGCCATCTTCGACACACCTTTGACGTGGCCCAGGCCCGCCAACCAGAAACTTGTGGTCAATGCCACTTAGGTCCGGATCACCCTCAGATTGAAATCTACAATGAGTCCGCGCACGGAGCATATTACCAAGCCAATAAAGATAAATTCAACATGAATGCCCCAGCCGGAACCTTGACGGTTAAGGATTTCCCGGCCCCGACCTGTGCCACCTGTCATATGTCGGCTTTTGGTAGTGTTCAAGGAACCCACGATGTAGGTCAACGGCTTAAATGGACTTTGACGCCTGAAATTGCTTCAGTACGAAACGATGGAGTTGCTCACCAGCAAACCATGAATTCAGTCTGCCTCAATTGCCATGCCCAACCGTTCATTGATGATGTAATGAACAAAGCGGAAAAGAACATTGCTCTTACAAATCAAAACGTCGTAAAAGGAAAATCAATCGTCCAAGACCTACGCAATACAGGATTACTAGGGACCAAGCCGTTTGGAACTCCATTAGATTTCCTCTACTTTGAACTCTGGCACCACGAAGGCCGTAGAGCGCGATTTGGAGCCGTCATGGGGGGGGCAGACTACGTGAACTGGAATGGAATATATGAGCAACAAAAGGCTCTAGTAGAGATGCAATCTCAAGCGGAGGCTTTGAAAGCGAAGCGCTAGGAGGATTTAGATATGTTCGATCGGCTAAACCAACTAACTACTACCTATAAAACCCCGCTTTTGCTTGGAATGATGGGCTTTAACTTCCTTCTGACCGGTGTCGATGTCTTGATAGCGCACTCCCAAAACAACTTTTTCCGATGGGAACTGATCCCCTTGATTTTTAGCCCCCTAGCTGTTTTAACGATTCTTGCCCAACTCATTTTCCGGGCCAATAGCGTGGTAAAGCGTGTCTTTCAGACCGTGATGTGGTTGGGTGTTTTTGTTGGCGTTTTGGGTACTTTTTTTCACCTAACCGGCAATGCCACCTCAAGCCAGGAGAGTCTATATCGCCTCCTGATTGAGGGCTCTCCGATAGCGGCTCCGATTGCGTATGCGGGGATCTCAAGTTACAGTTTAGTCAGTGAGCACTTCCGTGGGACTGCCCGACGTTCTAAATTACTCTTGCTCGTTGGCCTCGGCTTCCTTGGAGCGGTTATAGCTGCGTTTTTAGACCATGCCCGTCTCGGATTCATACCGAGTTATACATTGATTCCTTTAGTTACGGGAACGCTTGCCGCAATAGCCTGCCTCTATATGGCATATAGTCAACCGAACCAAAAGGAAACATATCTATACTTGTCCGTTTTAGCTCTCAATCTTTTAGTGGGGGTTCTGGGATTCGGATTTCATCTCTTAGGAGATTTGAACGGAACTCAGACGATCAACTGGACTAGAATTCTATATCGAAATCCAATGCTTGGTCCACTCCTCTTCTGTAACCTTGCGCTCCTTGGTGCACTAAGTCTGCTACCGGAACCAACCGTTATGAAGGAAGATAGCGGAAGGAAAGTCATTAAAACAGCTTGAGGCTAATAAAGCCCAGTTGTTGAAAGGTATTATTGGCTCTACTCCACCTAGGTGTGAAAAACATGCACTTAGGGCCGACACTTCCAGGCTTCTTATCCCCTAATGTCGAGAACGTTTTAGTTGATAACTTTGGCATTGCAGGAATTTCAAGCGTTGAAGAGGATATCAAACTGTTCATGGCTTAATATGACTCATTAAACACTGACTGTGTTTGGTACCATAACCTTCACTGCAATTGGTTAACGGTACCCCTCTCCAAGTTAATTAGAAAAAGGACTGGTACCTACATGATTCGAGAATTATCGTATCAAGTAGGTACTTCTTTTTAATTGAGATTAAACAGTTGCATCATGAAATGAGCAAATTCTAAGCACGTCATGCAATAGAAAGAGCCTGTCACAGTAAGAAAACATAACTTTAAAGTGTGACCCTGTTCACAGCTTCACAGCTGGGGTTGTTATATATTAAAGGCATGGAAGTTAAGTTTGGGAGTGATTCGTGTTGCCGGAAGAGATAAAAGTGGGGGAGTCAGATCCAGAAAATACAAAAGCATTGTTGCAACCTGAACATTGTTGGATGATTAGGTACCTGTCCAAGATGAAAGGCTATAAAAGGACAACGCCCCTCGTTTCCCCTCCACCTCTAGACGTGATCCTTACTATGCTTGGTGCCTTTTTAGGAATAGCAACGATCGCATTATTTGCCCATAAGTTTGACCTTCCGGTTGTAGCATCCTTCGGCGCATCCGCAGTGTTAATCTATGGTGTTCCTGATGCACCCCTGTCCCAACCCCGTAATGTTATTTTTGGCCACACGCTTTCAGCTGTGGCAGGTGTCGCGACCTTTATGATGTTTGGGTTAACCTGGTGGTCCCCTGCTTTGGGTACTGCCTTAGCTTTGGTCGTTATGCTTCTCACCAAGACAACACATCCACCAGGAGGAGCAACCGCACTATTTGCAGTTTTGAGTAAAGCCCATCCTAGCTATATTATGACCCCGATT
>JAJYAS010000363.1 GCA_021779415.1 Bacillota bacterium | reverse complement strand
CCGTTATTATAAGCAAACCTATGCATTTTCGAAACCTAAGATCCTCCAGAGCGAATAAGATATTGCCCAAGTCGCGATGAAAAGACCTACCAGTAGATATCCGATCGAGCCGAAGTTTAGGCTTTGGATCCATCCCCAAAAGCCACGATGAAATCCAAGTTTTGTTGAAATAATCTGTGCAAGTTCGATGGATCCAATTACTAGCGCAGCGATTACGGATAGACCTGTTACTGATAGATTATAATAAATTTTGCGAAGCGGAGTGGAAAAGGCCCAATGATAAGCAGTGGTCATAAAGATCCCATCCGCAGTGTCCATCAAGCTCATGCCAGCAGCAAAAATTATAGGAAGAGATAGAATGGCTGTAAGGGGCATGCCTTTGGTACCAAGAGTCGCAGAAATAGCCAATAAGGCTACCTCTGATGCAGTATCGAAACTTAGCCCGAAGAGAAAACCTAGAGGATAGACATGCCAGCTCTTGTTAATAAATCGATAGAGTGGTTTAAAGAAACGGGATACGAAACCGCGACTTAAGAGTAGTTCATCAAGATTTTCTTCATCAAACTCTCCCTGACGCATTTTCTTAAAAAAACTGTAGATGTCAAACCAAATGTAAAGATTAAATAATCCTATTAGAAGGAGAAAACTTCCGGCAACTGCTGTTCCTATCACACTTGCGAAATTTTGTATTTGTGGAATATTTTGTTGAGCCCAGTGCATTGAGAGTGCAGTGATTATTGCCATGATACAGACCACGGTAGAATGACCAATCGAGAAGAAAAAGCCAACCCCCATAGGGTCTTGCTTTTGCTGAATCATTTTGCGCACGGTGTTATCGATAGCGGCAATATGATCTGCATCAAAAGCATGACGTAAGCCCAGCGTATAGGAAAGAAAGGCAAATCCCAGTAATTGAGGGTATTGCTCGATATTTAGAAACATCATTGTTAAGCCTAAAAGGTGTAACCCTGTCACTGCGATACCATAACGGAGCCACTGAGGTCGATTTTTGCCTGCTATTAAACTATCTTTCATGATTTATTCTCCTTATGGTAATATTTGCGAAGTACATTTGGCAAAACTGCATTTTTCAAGTCGCAAAATTAAAAAAACCCTTCACCAAAAGAAGGGTAAAAGTTCAACATGTATCAGACAACAAAGGTTGATTTTTCGACACAAGTATACACCCCCTAACATTCCCGTAGGTAGCTTTAAACTTAAGAATAAGCAGGTCTCCTGGCTCAAGATCATCATCAACTCACGTCTTCCCAGGGATGTCCCAGTGACATAGTGTGAATTGATTCCCTTTTACAGTGGCGGGTACCGCGTCAGCTTTCTACTAACTTTCCTTTTCAATTCCTTCCCTCAAGAAGAAATCACTCATTCCTAACTATTCAGTTCTTTTTAAGAATACCATGAAGGAGGTAGGTTTGTCTCTATATTCATGAGAAATTCACAACTTTTTCATAAGAATAACGCATGAGAGAGTTACACTAAGGTCATGGAAGAACTGCAAATCAAACGAAGCAAAGAAGCTTTAAATGAAGATTGTTGGGAGGAATATTGAATGAAAAAATTTAGTAAAAAAATTACGGCAATCCTTGGAACCGCAACTTTAGCAGTAGGGCTCATGGCTTTACCAGCTTTCGCTGGGACGACTCAGCAACAAGGTAATGGATGGGTTAGTCAAATGCAGGGATTTATGCAACAGACCTTTTCGCCAGGACAACATCAAACTTTAATGAATTCGAGCGCCATGCAGAATCTCCGCTCTTCATCAGGCATGCAGAAGGCAATGCAAACAGGGGATGTCAAGACGATACAAGAACTCATGAATTCAGACCCGGCTGTAAAGGCTCAAATCGGGCAAGATAATCTTGATAAAATGAATCAATTCATGAGTCAATCCGGAGGGAACATGATGAAAAACGGTAGTGGCATCACTGGTTCTCAAGGAACGATGATGAACGGGAGTAGGACTTGGAACGGAACTGGAACCGGAGCTGCTAACAAGGGTGGGAATATGATGGGTTCTGGTACTGGTATGGGAGCGACAACTCAATCAAATAACTAAAGGGGGAATCTCAAATGATGTTTGGTTTAATCCTCTTAGTCATTGTGGCGTATTATGTGTATAATTCATCCCATGTTGGAGGGTCATGTTGCACGAAGCATCAATTCCAGGCGCATACTCCAACGGATATCTTGAATGATCGATATGCGCGGGGTGAGATTAATCGCGAGGAATACTTTGAGCGGAAACAAGAACTATCTGGACAAAAGAGTACAACGATATCTATTAAAAAAGGATAATCTAGTACTTAAATTGATGAGCTTGAGGGTATTAGGTTTTAAATGAAATTTATATTGAAGGGGGAATTATATATGATGGGTAGTTGGGGTAATATGATGGGAAGATGGGGAAACGGTGGTTACGGATATGGTGGCTATGGAGGTGGGTATGGTTGGATGGGTATGATGGGGTTCATCATGCCGTTCATATTCGGACTAGGGATCATACTACTGAGTATATACCTGTTTCGTCGTAATTCTTCGCAAGTTTATGCAAGCGGATTTGGCAAGCAGAATAGTGGTATAGACATTCTACGTGAACGTTATGCGCGTGGCGAGATCGATTCAGCAGAATATCAAAGTCGCAAACAGGATTTAGAGAGTAGATGAGTATAAAGTAATTCGGATAAAGGGCAGTTACTCCCTCAGGGAGAAACTGTCCTTTATCCGAAATCAAACCTGTGGCAATTGCCTGAATTGGCTTAGTACTATACAAAATTTATGCTTCATGCTATTATAAAAGTAATTAAATATGGGAATGAGTGATTCTTTCCTGAGGGAAAGAATTGAAAAGGGAAGTCAGTTGAAGCTGACGCGGTGCCCGCCACTGTAAAAGGGAGTCAACTTTCACAAAGTGTCACTGGGGACATATTCCCGGGAAGACGTGAGTTGACGGAGATCTTGAGCCAGGAGACCTGCTTATTCCGAGCCAAACTACCTACGGGAATGTTAGGGGGTGTATACCTGTGTTTTCAGGATTACTATTATTACCTGATACTGGTTAAGCTGTTTACCCTTCTATTGGTGAAGGGTTTTTTATTATCCCTTAAATTATTCATTTAGGAGCTAGTGGGTTTGAACGTAAAGGAGTTGTTAATTATATGAACCTACGCAAGATTAAGTATATCAGTTTATTAATCGCGTACGTTTTGGCTGTCTATATTGTTTTTCCTAATAATGCATATGCTATGCATATAATGGAAGGATTCTTGCCTTTTAACTGGGCAGCTTTCTGGTGGATTGCCATGATCCCGTTTGTGATTGTCGGAGTACGTTCTATTAAGAAAACCGTGACTGAACATCCTAGTTTAAAGATGTTGCTTGGCATGGCTGGAGCGTTTGCTTTTGTTCTGTCTGCTATGAAAATCCCATCCGTAACAGGTAGTTGTTCGCACCCAACCGGCGTAGGTCTAGGTGCCATTTTGTTCGGACCTACAGCGATGACCGTTTTGGGAATGATTGTCTTAATCTTTCAAGCCCTTCTACTCGCTCATGGTGGAATAACGACCCTAGGAGCAAACACATTTTCTATGGGGATTGTGGGACCGTTTGTCTCTTACGGTATCTATAAGGGCTGTCAGAAGCTGGGGGCTCCCCTGTGGCTTTCGGTTTTTCTATCAGCTACTATAGGAGATCTAATGACCTACATCACAACATCCTTTCAGCTAGGGCTAGCTTTTCCCGCGGCTTCAGGCGGCGTAATGGCTTCCGCACTAAAATTCATGGGCATATTTGCGTTCACTCAGCTACCCTTAGCCATTAGTGAAGGCATCCTGACCGTGTTGGTCATTAATATCCTGAGTGCATACAGTCAAAAAGAGTTGAGATTTTTGGGGGTATTTACTGGGAAAGAGTTGCCCATCAGAAAACAGGGGGTGAAAGCATGAAACCGATGGCTAAGAATGGTATATTACTGGTAATTGTGGCTGTCCTGGCCTTTGCTCCACTTTTCCTGGCACGCAATAGCAAATTCGCTGGAGCAGATGATCAAGCGGAAAAAGCCATAAGCTCGATTGATGCCAATTATAAGCCTTGGTTTAAACCCCTGTGGACACCACCGAGCGGAGAAGTTGAATCCTTCTTGTTTGCCTTGCAAGCAGCTATCGGAAGCGGATTCGTCTTTTATTACATAGGTTATTCCAAGGGAAAACATATTGCGAACAAGAGGGATCAACGTGATTGACATAGATTCTTACGCCTACAGCAATAATCTAAAAACAGTTCACCCTGCGGAAAAGTCCCTTTTTGCGCTGATTACCATGGGAGTGTGTCTAACCGCTCCCACGGTAATCACCCCCCTTGTCGTATTAGCCATAATGGCTGGGGGGATAATCTTCAAAGCAGGCATCCCCGCCCGAGTTTTTATCAAGCTGATGCTTGTTCCTTTTTCATTTCTCCTGATCAGCGTTTTAACGATTGCTTTTTCGGCCTCGACCAATCCTTCGGGATTTTGGCTAGCTCAAACGATTTATAGCGTAACGGTAGGAATCCGCTACCCAGATTTGATCACCGCAGTTCATCTCTTTCTAAGATCGCTAGGGGCTGTTTCCTGTCTTTACTTTCTATCCC
>JAJYAS010000362.1 GCA_021779415.1 Bacillota bacterium | reverse complement strand
GTGGACCGACTGGAAGATTTTATTGCTCGCAATAAAGCACGAATTTCAACAACGGGTCGTGCTAAGAGTCGTCAAAAGCAGTTGGAGAAAATGGAGCTTATTGAAAAACCAAGGGAGAAGATTCAACCGAAGTTTAGATTTAGGGAAGCGAGATCTCCGGGTAAACTGATTTTTGAGGCCAAGAATATTGTCTTGGGCTATGATGAACCATTGACAAGACCCTTAGATTTAATGCTCGAACGAGGGCAAAAGGTGGCAATCCGCGGAGTCAACGGGTTAGGTAAATCCACTTTGCTTAAGACTTTGCTGGGGTATATTCCGGCAGTTTCTGGTGAAGTAGAACTCGGAGATTATCTGTACCCTGGGTATTTCGAGCAAGAATCGAGTCGTAGGAATGAGAAGACGGCCTTGGACGAAGTGTGGGGAGAGTATCCCGGAATGACCAATTCTGAAGTGCGGGGCGCTTTAGCAAGGTGTGGATTGACCAGTGAGCACATTTCAACCAAGATGATGGTGTTGAGCGGTGGGGAAAATGCTAAAGTCCGGCTTTGTAAGTTGATGTTGAAGGATGTTAATTGGCTGGTTCTCGACGAGCCAACCAATCATTTAGATGTGGACGCCAAGGCAGAATTGAAGAGAGCGATCAAGGAGTATAAAGGGACTGTGCTTGTCGTTTCCCACGAACCGGAGTTTTATGAAGATTGGGTGACAGATGTGTGGAATCTGGAGGAGTGGACGACTAAAATCGTGTAAATATACATCCTTCCGATAAAAAGGCTTGCTGATTAAATGTCAGTAAGTCTTTTTTCAATCTCTAGATTGTTTCTAGTATAGAATTTTGTAACCAGGCTGTCATTTCTTACACTTAAGGAATTGTTTTTACAAAATGGAAGGAAAATGATGAATTTTGCCGAATTACGAAAACATTAGGAAAATTGGAAGAAATTCTTTGGAATAGTTCTAGAAGTGAACCCGAAGAATCAATGAGAAAGACACGGGGGGACGATTATGAATATATTTAAAAGGATGACTATTAAAGCGAGATTGATCTTGTTTGCTGCGGTTACCTTACTGAGCATGCTCATCTTAACCATTGCCGTAGTAATGAGTATAAATAGTATGGCGTCAATAGCTAACACTATTCACGAGCGTCCTATGCAAGTCTCAAATGCGGCGGCTTCTGCTCAAGTAGCGGAGTTGAGAATGTATAAAGCTATCAATAATGCACTCTTGGCGACGAATCAATACGATGTTAATCAGGCCATGAGCCTCTATGATCTGGAAGAGGCTAAGGTCTATCAAAACATGGATATTGTCAAGAGACTTATTACTGGGGACGCAGGTTTGACACTGGAAAGTGACATCCGCAAAAATTTCTCGGTTTGGAGTGACAAGATTGATCAAGAATTTCGATTGATCAAAGAGGGTAAAACGGCAGACCTTAAGCCATTGATCAATCAATCTAATGTCCAATTTAAACAATTAGGTCTTCAATTCGATGCCTTAAGTCAATATGAGCACCAAAAAGACGAAGCTTTAATTACAGAATATAACAACCGAAAACAATGGACGCTCTTTGTTATTTGCGGCATGTTGTTAGCATTATTCATGATCATTTTGACAAGTACCTATTTACTGATTAAAAGTGTGATGACATCTATCAACTCACTTAAAGATAATATGGCCGAAATCGTGTCCTCAGGACAAATATCTAAGAAGGAACCCTCTGGGAATGATGAGATTGCGGTGATGCGTCGTCATTTTAATATGATGTTAGATTTGATACAAAATCAGCTTTGGCAAAGAGAGGGACAGAATCTATTCCAAGAACAGCTCGCAGGGGATTTGACTTTGACTGAAATCACAAGTCGAGCTGTAAACTTCCTGGCTTCTTATATAGATGCTGGCGCAGGTGTGTTCTATTTGCGGGATAAAGACGCTAAGATGCTCAAACAACACGCTTCCTTTGCTCTGATGGATAGGGAAGGACTATGTAAGGAATATCACTGGGGTGAAGGAGTTGTCGGACAAGTAGCTAAGCAAGCGTCCCCCATTTTATTGAAAAATATTAGTAAAAATAAAGGCCTGATTCAGACTGGACTAACCAGTGAGCCTCCTCTAAACACTTATACTATCCCTGTTATTTATGAGCAAGAGGTGTTTGGTGTCTTAGAAGTCGCCTCAAATGAACCTATAGATACTTTGAAGCAGGAGTTCCTTAATTTGTCCTGCGCCATTCTTGCAACTTTCATAGTTTCTAGCAGGCAAAAGGAGAAAATCGCGGAGCTATTGATTCAAACTCAAGAGGCGAATGCCAAACTGACTTCTCAAAGTATTGAACTCGAAGCCGTGAACCAAAAACTGGAAGACGGACAGCGGCAATTAGAAGTTCATGCCAATGAATTACAGCAATCTAATATTGAAGTTAAAGCTAAGAATAACGAACTTGAAAGTATTCAGCAAGCGCTCCTGGAGAAAAATGAACAGATAGTTCATGCCAACCACTTTAAAACCGAATTTTTAACCAATATGTCTCATGAACTGAGGACTCCGCTAAATTCCATTATTTTACTATCTAAAATGCTGGGAAGAAACAAGCATCAGAATCTATCCGAAGAAGACCTGAAAAAGACGGCCATCATCTTTGAGGCAGGGAATGAACTTTTGGAGCTTATTAACAATATCCTTGATCTCTCCAAAATAGAAAGCGGTAAACTCGAAGTTTATTTAGAGACCTTTAAGACCCACGAATTTGTGCAAAGTTATAAAGCTAAGTTCGAGGCGCTGGCGGCGGAAAAAGGACTAACCTTTGTCGTGCGGGATGAAATACAAAGTAGTCTTACGACAGATAGCGGGAAATTGAACCAAGTCATCACGAACTTGTTAACTAACGCCTTTAAATTCACAGCCCAAGGAGAAGTTGAGCTTAGCGTCGCAGCGAGTGGGATGGAGAAGTTCCCTCTGAAATTTGAAGTTCGAGATACGGGGATCGGGATTCCCACGGAACAGCAGCATACCATCTTTGAACAATTTAGGCAGGTTGACGGCACCATTAGTCGACGCTATGGAGGCACTGGCCTAGGACTAAGTATTTGCCAAAGCCTGGTGGAACTTCTCTACGGGAAAATCGAATTGACAAGTCAAGAAGGGCTTGGAAGCACGTTTACAGTTTTGCTCCCGAGAGATCAAAACGCGCTTCAGACCGTATCAAAGCCGAAACTAATCCTCTCTCCCATTCATCGCAACGAACCTATTGAAGCGATCGAATCTATCCAAGTTAATGATGACAGGAACCAGCTAAAAAATGGGGACAATATCATCTTGGTAATTGAAGATGATGTGTATTTCTGTGAAAAGTTAAAAGACTATATCAACCAAAGGGGCTTTAAAATGCTGGGTGCTTTGACAGGGCAAGCCGGCCTGGCTATGGCGCAAGACTATGAGCTGGTGGGCATCATTCTTGATCTCGATTTGCCGGATATCAACGGGGCTGAGGTGTTACATCATCTAAAAAGTAACGCGCAGACCAGAAGTATCCCTGTACATATTTTGTCGGTTGAAGATGCACAGGATCATTATTCCTTGCAAAGGCAAGGGGCTGTGGGCTTTACGACCAAATCTCCAGCGGGGCTAGACGATATCCAGGAAGTCATGTCGACCATTCTGAGAGTAGCTGAGAAAAAGCCCAAGTATCTCTTGATCGTGGAGGATTGCGAAGAGGAAAGAGAGGCTTTGTTTGAACTGATCAACAATGGCTACGTCAAAGCGAAAGGGGTAGCCACAGCCACTGAGGCTATTAAAGAATTAGGTACAGGCCAATATGATGCCCTTGTTCTTGACTTATTCCTAACAGAGGGAAGTGGTTGGGATGTTTGTCGATTTGTGAAAGATAATCAGTTGCGCGTGCCTGTCATTATCTATACAGCTAAGGAACTTCAAGAATGGGAAACGAGAGAACTTGAGAAATTCTCGGACAGTATTGTCGTCAAGACTGCCTATTCCCATGGCAGGCTACTGGAAGAAGTGTCACTGTTTTTGCACAAAGTTGCTAAGGTGCGAACTATGGTCACTCTTGACGCAGGAGTGGATGGGGATTTTAAGGGTAAGAAAGTCTTAATCTGCGATGATGATGCCAAAAACATGTTTAGTCTTTCCTGTCTGATTGAGGAAACCGGCGCAACTGTAATCGAAGCCTACAATGGGCAAGAAGCGTTGGACGCCTTAAAGCTTGACCCTAAGGTTGATTTAATCCTAATGGACATTATGATGCCCGTGCTGAATGGTATTGAAGCCATCAAGAAGATCCGCGATGATAAAGTCTTGCGGGATATTCCTATTATTGCTATTACGGCGAAAGCTATGAAAGGGGACAAAGAAGTCTTTTTGGGAGCCGGCGCAAATGACTATATCTCTAAACCTCTAGATTATGATATCTTAGAAAAATTACTACAAGTTTGGTTGGGTAGAAAACAATGAAAGTCTTAGCGTATTATAAAAATCATACCAAACATATCTTGGTCTTGGATGAGCTCGAAGAGGAAAGCGACCAAGAGGATTTCCTCTTCGAGATTGCCGGAGATCATTCAAATCTAGACATTATATTCATTGAAAGCCTAATCTTACCCGGCCGAATTATCGAGGCACTAGGGAATCTC
>JAJYAS010000361.1 GCA_021779415.1 Bacillota bacterium | reverse complement strand
GCTAATTTCCATTAACGTTAAGATGAATGTCTTTTCCCGGCGCCGTGAAATACAGATTATGAAATTGGTGGGCGCCAGTAACGGCTTTATTCGGTGGCCATTTCTGATTGAAGGGTTGGCATTAGGTCTTGTTGGAGGAGCAATGGCTGCTGGCATAGTGGGTATGGGCTATAATTCTATAGCAATGTATGTACTATCCAAAATGACCTTTTTACCTGTTGTCCAGAATGATGTCCTCTTTCGCCAAGTAACGTTCGGGCTTTTGTTTTCGGGAATGGCCATGGGTGCCCTAGGAAGCGGGATTTCCTTGCAGAAATTCCTTCGAGCCTAGGGTGGGAGGAAGTTTCTTGGCATCCTCAGCGCGATCGTATTCGTTATGGGCCGTGCGCATTCGGCGATATTCTCCACCGGAGACTATCGTGATCGAAAACGTTCCATTGCTATTCCCTTGTCGCTCAGGCTAAACCGCAAAACTTCTGGGCTTTCTGCATGTGAACAGTTGCGGTTCTTCACGCCTGATCGGGCGAGTTTAGAACAAGTTAGGTGCTTTTTGGGGAACTATTTTAGGCCCTTTAATGTAATGCTCTTGAAAGGTTATAGGAAACTGAAGAACGGAGGGGTCGTTTGTTCGGGAAGAAAGTCATACCAACTGTTGTAGTTAGCCTTCTTTTGCTTGGGACGTTGGCACTGCCTTCCCGGGCCGATCAATTAGGAGAAAATCTTCAACAGCAGAAAGAGGTTCAAGATCAGAAAGATCAAGCTCGAAAGCAACTCAACAAGCTAACCTATTCTTCTGATAATATGAAGGCCCAGCTGACTAAAATCGAAACACAAGTTGCTCAAGTTCAAGCGGATTTAGGTCGGAGGCAGGTCGCTTATGCCCAAGCACAAAAGCAAGTGGCTGCAGTGCAGATTGAGTTGGAACAAAAACAAAAGGAACTGGAGAACCGACGTCTAGCGTTGGGCAAACGAGCACGTGGAATCTATGAAAGTGGTCAGATTAGCCAATTGGAACTACTCTTTCAGTCCTCGGACCTTAGCGATTTTATTACGCGAATGGAGTATTTCTCAAAATTAGTCTCTAACGATCGCCAGCTCTTGACAGATATTGAGTCGCAGAAAATCGATATTGAACAAAAAACGCTAGATTTACAACGCCAAAGAGACCTTGCCGCAGAACTCCAAAATCAGGCTGCCTCAGCCAGTGCAGAACTCGAAAAGAAGAAATCCCAACAACGTGAGGCTTTAGATCAAAATGAGAAGGCTCAACAAGCAGCCTTTGAGGACATTGACCGTTTGGAAGCTGAGTCTAAAGCTTTGACAGAGAAAATCCGCAAATTACAAGCTGGACAGTCAGGGAAGGGGAATGGAGCAATATCCACTTGGCCATTGCCGGATCATTATGAAATCAGTAGTCCCTTTGGTTGGCGCACTCACCCCATCACGCATAAAAAAAGTTTACATACGGGAACGGATATAGTTGCTTCAACAGGGACTCAGATTCATGCAGCGGGAGCAGGTGTCGTAATTATGGCCGGTTGGAATACGGCCTATGGAAATATGACGATCATTGATCATGGCAGTGGGATATCGACACTCTATGGGCATCAGTCGCGCTTGGATGTCAGTGAAGGGGACTCCGTCAAAGCGGACCAAGTTATTGGGGCTGTTGGCTCAACAGGGTGGAGTACAGGCGCACACCTGCATTTTGAAGTTCGGGTTAGCGGAAATCCCATAGATCCTTTGCAGTATTTTCCCAACTGACGGATAAGCAGTATTTCTACGAAGAATTAAGCATATAATAGACAAGTTAAAAAAATATGGCCGAGTAATATGGCCGAGTAATATGGCCGAGTAATATGGCCGAGTGTCCCTGTAGCCAAGACTCGAACAAGGATGTTCGAGATTAGAGCGCCGCCATTGGAATCAGAAAGTTAAATGTTTGACTAGTACAATAGTGCAAGAAGGAGAGGAGTTACTGGATTGCAGGAGTGGAACATAAAAAGAGTAGCTAAACACGTCGGGGTTGTATTCCTAATTTTTTCCGTACTGTTTACTACGTTAGTCGGTGGAGTAGTTATCGCTAACGTAGATAATTTGGGGCGCTTTGTGCGAGTCGTGCAGCTAATTCGCCATGATTACTTAGAAAGTGCAACAACAACTCAGCTGGTAGAGGGCGCGACAAAAGGAATAGTAGAAGTACTAGGTGATCCATACTCGACATATATGAATGCCAAGGAAAACACAGAACTATTCCAAATATTGGAGGGAAAATTTGGTGGCATTGGCATTGTCCTGAGCCTAAAAGACCCTAAGAAACTTGTCGTTTTACGCCCGATCAAGAATTCGCCGGCTAGCAAGGCAGGCATTCAATCTGGTGATGTTGTCAGTAAGATAGATGATACTGAAACTGCCGGAATGGAACAAGATAAAGCCGTGGGTTTAATGCGCGGGGATCCCGGAACAAAAGTTAATTTGGCGTTATACAGGGAGAGTACCAATAAGACCTTCACGGTGAGTTTAACGAGAGAAAATATTACCGTTCCGACCGTTGATGGGCAGGCTTTGCCAGGGCATTCGGATATTGCCTATATTAGCATTTCTCAGTTTGGTTCAGAAACTGGGACTGAGCTTAAAGACACCTTAAACACTATGGACATCAAGAAATTCAAAGGGCTTATCCTCGATATGAGATATAACCATGGCGGAGAACTCAATGCAGCTGTTCAAGTTGCCAGTTACTTTATCCCAGAGGGTCCGGTTGTCTATATTGTGGATAAACAAGGTAACGTTGATACTAAAATGTCCACAGGAACCTATTTGGGAATGCCAATGGTAGTACTGGTCAATGAAGAAAGTGCTTCAGCTGCTGAGATCGTAGCTGGTGCGATTAAAGACAAAGCGACGGCTACCCTTGTTGGAGTAAAAACATTTGGTAAAGGGATTGTGCAAACTATATTCCCCTTAGATATGGGGACTAGCGTCAAATTGACAACCGCCAAATACTTGACCCCTAATAAGGTGGATATTCACAAAAAGGGGATTGAACCGGATATTAAAGTTGAACTTAACAAAGGTCAACCAGCCACAATTTCCCCTCAAGACACAAATTTTGATCCACAACTTCAGAAAGCTCTTCTAACCTTACAAGGTAAACTAAAATAATTAAACTTAAAGAAGACACGCTCAAACATCAGAGCGTGTCTTCTTTCTTAATCGAAGTCAAGTTTTTTTCAAACAATGAACCTCGAAACTCAATTTAGTAGCCGTCACAAGCGTTGTTGCATAGACTACGCTGATCATCAAAAAGCGACGGGGGTAACCAGCATGAGAAATAAGACCGGGGTGCGACATTACTTTGCCGAAGGAATCACTACAAGGGGCTACATATCTCTATTACCAAACATGATGCCAAGCTGGCAACGGGCCTATATCTTACTAGGTGGTCCGGGAACCGGAAAATCTACGCTAATCAAGGTTATTGGTTTAGAATTATTGGATCGCGGGTATGACATTGATTTTTTGCGCTCAGCACGAGATCCGGATTCAATGGCTGGGTTTATCATACCGAGGAAAGGCTTAGCCATGCTGGATGCAATGGAGGTTTCTCCACTGCGTTGGCGTGCGCCGGGCGTTGTCGAAAACTTTATTGATTTTAATGGTTTTTGTAACGAATTAAACTTAGAGAAGCAACGTGCCACGATTTTAAGTCTTGAAAATCAACTTCAGGAGCTTCAAATGATTTTGGAAGAAGAGTTGGCGGCAGAACTGGGAGTGTTGATCGGGAATAGGCCAGGGAAGCTCCCACTAGAAAGAGAAGACCTTTCCTGGATATTGGGGAATTCTGCCCATCTTAAAGTAAAGAAGGAGTACACTGGTCCTTGGCCTCTTGCTGAAAATGCACTTAGGCTCTTACAAAAAAGCGTCGTTAATCCTTATTTCCTACACGGTTTAACAGCAGAAGGGTGGCTTAATCTCGCGCCCTACTTTTTGGCGGATTTTGACCAAATCCGGTTGGAGGGAGAAGAAACGTTAGATGCCCTGGATTGGGTTTTGCGTGAAGCCCAGCAATTGGGACAGAGAATTGATATTGTTTTGCATCCGCTTAATCCAGATGAAGTAATTGGAATAGTATTCCCTGAAAGGCATCTGGCAATTTGGCAAGGTAATCCGGAAAACTTAAAAGATCAAGGATTAGATCGACCTTTCAGTAAAAAATTAGTTGAGACATTAGCGTCTTGGCAAACGCATAGGGCCAAATTAAAAGGGTACTATATGGAGACAGTTAATTTTGATCAACTAGATAGCTATAGGGAAACTATCTTAAATCAAATTTTGAGCAATTTACAAAAGAAAAGTTAATGACGAAATCCATCCATCAATTAAATAGGGTAGGATCGACAATAAATTCTCCGAGCTCTGCCATAAGTAGTTCAAGGTCATTTTCTTGGAGGGATAATCGATCGAGAGCGTCTTGTTGTATAGGATTTAGAAAACTATCGACACCGCCTCCAATTCCAAGTAAACTGGCCAGGCCGTTAGCAACGTGAATAACGCAAGAGAGGTCCACAAAACTTTGTGCCTTGGAGGGGGCATGGTGGTTGGAAATAGCTGACACGAGAATCTCAGGTAGGAACCATGTTTTAGCTAAATATCCA
>JAJYAS010000360.1 GCA_021779415.1 Bacillota bacterium | reverse complement strand
TGCCCAAGCCATCCATCTCGGTAGCTCAAGGGTTAACCGCCCCTGGGTTCCCGTCAACGCCGGCGCCATACCTGAGGCTCTAATTGAGAGTGAACTTTTTGGCCATGAAAAAGGAGCCTTTACCGGAGCAGGGACGCAAAAAATCGGTTTAGTCGAAATGGCTGATAATGGCACCCTCTTTCTCGATGAAATCGGGGAAATGCCTTTATCTATTCAAGTAAAGCTTCTCCGGTTTTTAGAAAGCGGAGAATTTCGGCGCGTAGGAGATACCCGACTCCGGCGGGTAGATGTTCGGATTGTCGCGGCAACCAATAGAGATCTTAAACAAGAAATAAATCACGGTAGATTTCGAGAAGATTTATTTTATCGCTTAAACGGCCTAACCTTAATCGTCCCCCCTCTCCGTGAACGGCGGGAGGACATCCTTCCTCTTGTAAAACATTTCCTCGAAACCCAGAGCAAAAACAAATTACTGGCTCACGATTATAGTTTATTACCAGAAACAAAGGAGCGCCTGCTAACCTATGATTTCCCCGGTAATATTCGTGAGCTCTTCCATCTCATTGAACGAGGACAAATCTTATCGATCGACGGGAAGATCACACCTCAGGATATTTGGGGGAAATCAGAGCAGTTCCTCAAGACCTCCCCCTCTTTCAATTCAGAAGAAGCATTTTTCAATCTATTCCACGACCATCATTATCCATCTTTAGAGGATGTTGAAAAACACTATATTTTGGCCACTCTAAAAAAGGTGAAGGGCAATAAGACCCAAGCTGCAAATTTAATGGGAATCAGCGTTAGAAATCTGTATCGAAAACTACAGGGTTATGGGATGGTAGAATAATCGCCATGCGTGGCGCATAGTACAGAAAAGGTGCTTCGATTCAACACTCGAAGCACCTTTTCTGTGTGTACTGACTATAAAAGTGTGTAAAACTTCACAGCCCTCTCCCCCGAAAATAGAAAGAACTACGTTGCTAGATTCCAGCTTTCAGGGCTACTTTTACAATGATTCGTTAACTTCCCGATCTCCCCTATCTCTATCTCGACTTTATCATTTACATCTAAAGATGTACCATAACCTCCCGGCGTACCAGTTAAAATGACATCTCCAGGCAGCAAAGTCGTGATATGAGAAATGTAGCTTATAAGATACTCAATTCCAAAGATTAAATCTGCAGTCGTTCCCTTTTGTTTTTGTTGGCCGTTTACAAAGGAGTTAATCGTCAAATCATGGGCATCAATTCCGCGAGTTATCCAGGGACCTAAGGGAAGAAACGAATCGAATGACTTTGAGCGAGCCCATAACCCATCTACTTTCTGTAAGTCCTTCGCTGTTACATCATTAGCAATCGTATAGCCCCAGATATACTCATGGGCTTCATTTTCAGCTACAAGGTGTGCTTTTTTTCCTATCACAATTGCTAACTCTGCTTCGGAGGCCAAATCCTTGGTCATTGCCCATTTAATGATACTTTCGCCTGGGCCTAATAGACTTGTTGAAGGTTTTATAAACAGAAGGGGCTCAACGGGCCACTCGGCTCCGGGTTCAAGAACTGTATCCTTGTAATTAAGGCCAACGCAAACCGCTTTCGTAGGGGTACACGGGAACAATAACTTAACTGCGGATAAATCATGTTCAATTCCAGAAGGTCTAAAATCAGGAAACTCGTTACCCATGAGTTCTGTAACTTTATCTCCATTAACTAAACCATAACTAATCTTATTATTACAATCACAAAAGCGAACGTATCGTTCCATTGACCTGCCCCCACTCCTAACCCTGAACTTCTTCGAATATCTTTTTAGTTGGATCAACCATTAACCACAATAATGCTCCTGCAACCGATACAGCCGATGCGACAAGAAACGGTGTAGCCCAGTTACCGGTAGTTTGAACTATATATCCAAAAACTAGTGGAGATACAAACCCACCAAGGTTTCCAAAGGTATTCATAAGTCCGGAGACAGTTCCAGCATGAGGACCTGCTATGTCTAACGCAGAAGCCCAATAGACACCAATACCAAACTCTGAAGAAGCTAAGGCTAACGATAAGAGAATTACTGACATTACATTATTCTCAACAAGTGCTCCGGGTATCATAAAGAAGGCTAGGGTAATAGAACCTACTAAAGGAATAATCCGGCGTGCCCATTTGCTACCATTAGTTTTCTTTACTAGTTTATCTGAGAGCATTCCTCCAAGAGTATTCGCAATAGCTCCTGCGAGAAAAGGAAGAGCTGCATAGAATCCCATTTTTAACAAGGGGAAATTACGTGCGTCTTTAAGATAGGTAGGAAACCAGTTGAAGTAAATATAAGTGACATAAATGAAGGCCATGTAGCTTAGGCACAATGCCCAGATACTTGGACTAGATAGGATTCTACCCCAAGGGGTTTTAGGTGTAGCAATCGATTCTTTTTTACCATTTAAAATATAATCGATTTCTGCTTTATTTGTAAACGGATGATCTTCTGGTCGATCTCGGTATATAATCCACCAACCAATAGCCCAAACAATACCTAAACCAGCACAGACGATAAAAGCCATACGCCATCCGCCCCAACCGATAATCATTGCTACAAGTGGAGGAGTAAAGGCCGAGCCGATACGGGTTGCGCTTTGTAGAAGACCCTGTGATAATCCACGCTCTTCAGGACGTAACCATCTTGATAGAGCGGATTGAGCTACAGGGAACGCCCCAGCTTCTCCGACTCCAAATCCAAAGCGTAACAACAGAAATGAAGTATACCCTTTACCCAACGTTGTTAAAGCTGTCCATACTGACCACCAAGCAACAAAGATCGGTAAGATGAATCTAGCTCCAAAACGATCGCCGAACCATCCACCTGGCATCTGGAATATTGCATAACTCAACGTAAAGGCACTAAAAATTGCGCCCATCTGAATTTTGTTCAATCCATATTCCGCAGAAATATAAGGAGCCGCAACAGAAATATTTACACGATCCATAAACGTAATAAAGTACATGAGCATCGCCATGCCCAAAATCAAATAACGCACATTAGTACGCTTCATACCTTTATCCCCCTCTTACTTTCTATTTCACCTCGAACAATTTGCCCCAGCCTTTAACAACACTAGGATTAATCCCAACCATTTTAAGAGTTTTCCATACTGTTACAGCTGTACTATCATAAACCGTGATGCCATAATCTCGTTCAAGTTGTTCGATTTGCCAAGTGGATCTTAAGTTAGTGCAAATGATGCTAATTCCGTCAGCAGGCTCTACGCTTACTTCTTTACACATTTGATCAATTTGCTCTGGGGTCACTAAGCTAAAGGAGCGATTAACCGTCTGATTCAAACCACGAGCATTAATCACTTGGTATCCACACTTGGCATACTGCTTAATGATCAGCTCATCAATGGCAGGAATATAAGGAGTAACCGTATGAAGAGTCTTAACCCCGTTTTCCTCGAAGGCATCCAGCATTGCTAGCATAGAGGTTGTCGCAGGGATACCCGTGACTTCAGTGATTTTCTTACATAACATTTTATCAAACTCAAACCCAACCCAACCACCGGATGTCCCATTCCAAGCTATTGCATCAACATCCGCATTGGCCAGATATTCTGCGGCACGAAGAAATGGGTCGAGATCGAACTGAGATAACGAATCAGTTTCTAGGGATATTTTTGTCACCTCAAGACGAGAATAGTGCATTGTGACTTGATTCTCCAGGCCAGAAACCATTCTTGAACAAATTGGCTCCAGAGCAGTGTTTGAAGAAGGCGTTAGCATTCCAATCTTCTTCTGTTCCGTTGGATCAAACATAGTTTTTTGCATGACCAAATCCCTCCGTTTGTTTTCAAGTTACAAAGTTGAAATCCGGAACGACAGTATATCGTCGACACTCTATACGTTTACAAATTAGTCCTGATTTGTACTATTCCCCTCACTTTCCTTTCCTAGTTATAAACTGCACGGTTCGAAATAGCTGGTACGTTTTTGGGTAAGTCGATGTTCACACATTGAAGAAATGTTATAAGTTATAAGAACCCCCTTTATTGCGGACTGTTGGCTGTAGATAGTTTTCTGTCGACAGTATACTTTACAAACTATATATTCTTCGTAGTTTTCAAATATCCTTTATATTTTCGGCAAATAAAAAGAAAATTATTTCATTGGAAATATTTAGATAATTTGAGCGACTCTCTTAAGATAGTTTCCATAGCCAAGTGCACCTACGAATTTACCTTGCTGAACAATACACTCTCCACGTAACAGAACGGTGTCTGATTTTCCCTGGAGTCTCGTCTGTTCATAAGGTGTATAATCTGATTTCTGATATTGATTGTCAGCGCTAATGATTTGTTCTGCTGCTGGGTCGAAGATAACGAGATCGGCATCACTTCCGGGCACAATAGTTCCCTTCTGCGGATAGAGCCCAAAAATCTTCGCGGGATTCGTAGACACTAACTCAACAAACCGTGACAGATCCATCCCTCTTTCCATCCCATGGTGATAAATTAAGCCAAAACGATGCTCGATTCCCGGTGCCCCATTGGGTATCTTCCGAAAATCCTCTTTGCCAAGTTGTTTGTGTGTCGAATAGTTAAACCCATTATGATCTGAGGAAATAATATCGACTGCACCATTCAATACCCCACTCCACAAACCTTTGAAATTTTTCGGATT
>JAJYAS010000359.1 GCA_021779415.1 Bacillota bacterium | reverse complement strand
CGATAACTGCTCCATGGGTCATCAGTCCACCAACTTCGGTGACTAGGCCTTTTATGGATACAAACAATGGTGTCCAGCTAGGGTCAGTAAAGGAGGTGACTAATATATCTCCAGCTTCTAGATCAGCATCTTCCATGTTTAAGATGACACGTGCTCGTCCCTCTATAACTCCGGAAGAAACAGGTAGACCTACAATAGCTTCGGCTGGGAGATTTTCTCGTTTGTACTCACCAGAGAGTGTTTCACCATCAGACGTGATAACACGTGGGGGAGTTAGTTTTTTATATAATTTGTACTCGTCTTTTCGAAGGCTTATGATCTGGTAATCCAGTTTATTTGTGCGTACGATTTCGCGAAGTTCTTCAAAAGTGAGGTAGTAAATATCTTCTTTTACATGAATAACGCCCTCTTGTACGAGTTGTTCGGCTTCTTTCAGTAAAGCTTGCTTATAAACGAAGTAGCGATTAACCATGCCGTATTTGGGATATTCACGATAACCGATGAAATTCCGAATTAGGTCGATCATTCGTTTTGTTTCTTTGGTTTTTTGTTCACCATCCGGTAATTGCTTCAATCGATCTAGTAACTCTTGTTCTTTTTTCAGAGCCTCACGTTGCCCTTGTTCAAATTTTTGATGACTAGCATTAGGCTCAAAGTTTTTGATGTTGCTGAGAATCATGGGGATAAGTGTGGCTGGTTTTTCGCTCCAACGAGTTTTAGTAATATCGATTTCTCCGACACATCGCATTCCGTATTTGTTGAGATAAGCATAGATAGCATCTTGGGTTTCCTGCCCACCATCAAACTTAACTATTTTGTCCAAAAAGTTATCATCTTTTATATGTTGTAAATAATCTATGACTTCTGGATAAGGACGAATCACATCTGCGACATCCAATAGCGCCAGACCCATTTCTGAAGTAATGTTGTTTGGTACTGATTGAGAAAGCGTGTCTGCTGCGTTTTTTTCACCTAACCACTCGTTCATATTTTCATTGATCCATGATGAAGCATTTATAGCAGCCATAAACACAGCTGAACTTTGTGGATCAAATAAAATCTTCTTTAATATCTGGATATCTTCCAGAATAAAATCAAATAAGTCTGATCCTGATTTCGTTTGGATGTTATGTTTTAACTCTTCAATCGATGTTTGACTATTTTTAATCAAATCAGAAACGATTGTCGGATCGTTTTTGATTTGTGCTTGAGACCCCGAAGACGTAATACCTTTATTGCTTTTATTGGGATTCAGTTCTTTTTTATCGTTTGGTAACAATTTTATAAAATCTCGCTCTACTAGGGTCATAAGTGCGACTTTCATAAGCGGATCGTGTTGTCCCATAGTATTTAATAAATTTTCTCTGCTGTCAGGTGAAGCCAGCATATGTGTAATATCAACAAACAACCTTCCACCAGCTTTAGACATGGGTCGAAAAGCGGTTAACTGCCATAAAGATATTCCCAATGGTTTCATGGGGTCGGTCATCATTTGTTGATGACCGACAGATAAATAGACATGATTTTCTTGATCCTTAGCTTCAGGGATGGGGTATAAAGTTGTGATCGGCCGACTCTGGACAATGAAAAATGTATCATCAGCTAAACACCATTCGATGTCCTGGGGGCAACCAAAATAAGCTTCGATCTGTCTTCCAACGCGTTCTAGTTGTAAAATTTGTTGTTCAGTAAGTGTTTGAGTCTTTTGCTGATCAGGATCGATCTGCTGTGTCTCTGTTCCGCCTTCTTTTAGTCCATAGATAGCCAATTTTTTGGTTGCTATCATCTTATCGACGATTTCCTCTTCCTGTACTTTATAACAATCGGCAGATACCAAGCCAGAGGCCAGTGCTTCTCCAAGTCCAAAACTGGCATCGATTGATAGCAGCTTTCGGTTAGAAGTCATCGGATCGGCGGTAAATATAATCCCTGAAGCCTGTGGGAAGACCATCTTTTGAACGATAACGGATATATAAACTTGGCTGTGGTCAAATCTGTTTTGCATTCGGTAGATTACCGCACGATCCGTAAATAGGGAAGCCCAACATTTGCTGATATGCTGCAAGATTGCTTCTTTTCCGATGATATTTAAATAGGTGTCTTGTTGACCAGCAAAAGAGGCATGTGGTAAATCTTCAGCAGTCGCACTAGAACGCACTGCATAAGCATGTTCATCGCCAAACTGAGAGAGATAGTGAGCAACCGCTTTCACAACATCGGAAGGAATTTCCACTTCCATAATGATTTTTCGAATCTTCCTGCTAAGTTCACCGATTTTATCCCGGTCTTCCACCTTTAGAAGCGATAACTGATCAAGTAATTCGTTAATCGACGTTTCCCCAATGATTCTTTTAAAGGCTTCAGTAGAAATACAAAAGCCATCCGGTACGCGTATTCCTTCAATCTTGGAAAGTTCCCCCAGGTTCGCGCCTTTACCCCCAACAACCTTGAGCTTTGTTTTGTCAATATCCTGAAAACCAAGCACAATGGAACTCATACGTTTCCCTCCTTTGGCAATTCTTTCAATGCTATTGCATTATAGCAGTATCAAATGGGAACAAATAGTCTGCATTTACAATTTTTTATATGTACAATTAAAGTAGGGAGAGTTCAATTTTCAACGAAGTAAACCTAGACGATACTAACCCGATTCCAGAAGTGTATCCTTTATAAGCAAAAGAAAACAACTATTAATAAGCTGAAATAGTTCAAACAATTTAAGGGAGGGTAGAAAACCCTTCCTTTTGTAATATTATTGTCTTTTGTCAGCAGGAGTCTCTGATATTTGTGTATGTCTTATAAGCTTGTGTTCAGCACACTGTGATCCCAGCAAGGATAGTAAGTTTTGCACTCTGCAGATCATTATTCTTTTGTGCCCACTCAACTCTTATTAAGGCGTCCTTGACAATCTTAACTAAATACTGCGGTTTCGATTTATCGCCAAGACCTTTAAATACAGCGGAAGCTGCAACTAGAGCGCTTCTCACGTAGGCACTATTCTGCTCAAATAATTCTGATCTAACACAAAGCCTTTGCTATCTGCATACTGGCAGATAAACATCACGATCGTTTAAGTAACGCGCCTTCGATTATTAAATCAAGGGACTCTTATCTCCTTTGTAATAAATAACCAGTCGATGAAGTGCTCGTGTACAGGCAATATACAGTAATTGTCTATCAAAATCACTCTTATAGTTTTCCTTATTAACATCGTAAACGATCACAACATCAAACTCTAATCCCTTTGCCATATAAGTTGGAATGACTAGTGCACCTTTTATAACTTCCCCACCTCGAGGTTTAATTAGTGTTAGTTGCACCGATTTTTCCAACCGAGTAAACATTTTTTCTGCATCCTCTTGAGTTTTACATATGACGGCAACGGATTCATACCCTTGCTCTGTATATTTCGCTATATCGTCTATGATCGACTGATCGATCACCTCCATTGTTTCATGATGGATAACCAGGGGGTCCTCTCCATGCCGTTCAATAGAATAATAATCGTGTTGGGTACCTTCACCTAGAAGATTCTGTGCGAAGGTGTTGATTTCACAGGTTGACCTATACCCTTTATTTAAAGACAGCTTAATCGTCTTACCTTTATTGAGTATCTCAGAAATATCGTCATATAGTGAACAGTCTATTGTTTTTTCAATCGTCTGATGACTATCCCCTAAGACAGTATAGGTTGCATTATTGTACAAAATCTTAAAAACCTCGTATTGCAGAGGAGTATAATCCTGGGCTTCATCAATGACCACATGTTTGATCCCTGAAACCATATCATTCCCTTCGATTTTTAACTTCAGATAAAGAAGTGGAGAGTAATCTTCATAGTGCACTTGCCCCTCTCGTAGATCTCGAAAAGTCGTTGAAATAATTTCTTCAATAGTCTCTGGAAGTGTCAGACCTTGCGACAACTTGAGCAAAAGCCCCCGGTTCTTGAAAAGTAGCGCATACAAGTGTTTATAATCAATGTTCGTGAATTTTTGAACTCGCTTCCGAAAAGCCACGGCTTGTTTAATGGCTAATAATCGGCTGAATGACTTAATTTCAAACTCATGCCCTTCACTTTTTTCTACAATCTTTTCCAAGCGTTTGAGTCTCTTTTTCTGTAATGGGTGAACCTTTTTCAAAAGGATCGTCTCAATTATTTTGAGCTGTTTTGCGATCGGAATACCAATTTCATTGTGTAGAAAACGGTTCTTTAACTGTTGCCTCGTGGCTAGAATTGTTCCGTTATAATAGACATCCTCAAAGACAATAAGCCGATGCGCGTAATACCATAATAGTCTATCAAGAATTTGCTTAAATACCCTCGAACCTTTGAAATCGATGCTTTGCTGCCTTCGGTTATCACCAGTCTTAGCTCGGGAATTTATCAATGATTCAAGCTGCATATCCCTTGTTTCTTGTCCGAACGTGCCTTGAAAAGCCTCTAAGACTAGATCGTCAAAGATGCTTTGCCTCACGTTTTCTTCCCCCAACTCAGGGAGGACACTCGAAATATAGTGACTAAAAACGGAGTTCGGAGATATTATGATGACATCCTTAGACCGCAGATTGGAATTAAGACCCTCATAAAGGAGGAAGGCAATCCTATGCAGAGCAATCGATGTTTTACCGCTACCCGCTACACCCTGTACAATTAAGAGCTCATGATCCCT
>JAJYAS010000358.1 GCA_021779415.1 Bacillota bacterium | reverse complement strand
AATAACATGGCAAACAAAGGAGCAAAAACTGAACCAATAGCATAGAGGAAATCTTGATATTGTTCAATATTCACAATAATTGCCAGTCCGGTTCCAATTGCGGTCATGACCAAGGCGACCGTTTTTTCGTTTAATTTGGGAAAGATGTTCAAGAAAGTAACTCCCGCTGAATAAGCGTCGAGAAAGGTCGTTGTTACGGTCGCTAAGACAATAATTCCCAAGGCTATAATCCCAAGGTTTGCAGCGAGTAACATAGTCGAAGGATCAGGATCCGAGGAGATGATGGCTGCGCCTAGGCCGATGACATACATCCAACTGCTACCGAAAAAATAGCCGAGCCAGCTTCCTCCAGCCCCACTTCGTTTCGTTTTGGCGAAACGAGTATAGTCTGAGATCAAAGGTAGCCAAGATAAGGGCATGACCACCGCCAATTCTAAGCCTGAACCGAACGTCATTTCCCCAGCCACTTGCTTATTAAACAGCTCTGGATTGCGGAAAATGATAAAGCTTAAGACCATTGTCAACAAAAATAATAAAATAACGGCAATATGGTTGGCCTTTTTCCAACCACTATCTTTGCCCAGCCAGACCCAAACAAAGATAAAGGCACCAATAATCAGGCTCCAAACCGTCAGATGATCGAACGACCATAGTAGTTTAGTAATCTGGTTGACCGAACGCGCTCCAGATATAATCATCACAGCCGTCCATCCCAGTAACTGTAAAACATTGAGAATGGAAAACAGGTACGAACCATACTGTCCAAAGGAAATTCTGGTGGACACTAGAGCAGGAATCCGCTCATTAGTACCAATGATTCCTCCTAACACCAGAAGGGATGTTCCTACTAGGTGTCCCAAAAGAATCGCCAAGAGTCCCATTTTGAAGCCCAGAGGGGCTAGCAAACCACCGGCTAAAATTTCGGCCACGGAAATAGCTGCGCCAAACCAAAGGGTTGTAAAGTTGAACATGCTTAAGTTATTCTGTTTTTCTAAACTCACTCGATTAATCCCGCCTTTTTGTAAAGTGTATAAAAATGATGAGTTGGCCCCACGCCTTTGCCAATAGATAAAGAATGTTGAATCGCTATGGTAATGTACTCCTTAGCTCGGGAGACGGCTTCCTTGAGAGAATATCCCAGAGCTAGATTTGCCGTGATGGCGGACGAAAGTGTGCACCCCGTTCCATGAGTATTCTTAGTTGCAATCCGATTTGAGGAGAAATAACTGAATTCCCGTCCATCAAAGAGGATATCTGTTGAGTCATCCTCTAAATGTCCCCCCTTCAACAGTACATTTCTGGCCCCCATTTGATAAATCGCTTTAGCGGCCTCTTCCATTTGCTTTAGCGTCCGAATGGACATTTTGGTCATGACCTCAGCCTCCGGGATATTGGGTGTTACCATCATTGCCAAAGGCAGTAACTCTTTTATCAGGGTTACTTCCGCCTCAGGATTTAACAAGTGGTAGCCACTTTTAGATACCATGACCGGGTCCACTACGATGGTTTGAGGTGCATAGTGTCTCAACTGATCTGCGATTACTTCAATGGTTTCTACTTGGGAAACCATACCAATTTTGACCCCGTCGACCACAATATCTTCGAAGATCGCATCGATTTGTTTGGCAATAACATCTCTCGTGATATCCTGTACTGCGAAGACTCCTTGAGTATTTTGGGCAGTGACGGCGGTAATGACACTCATGCCGTAGACCCCAAGGGCAGAAAAAGTTTTGAGATCAGCTTGAATTCCCGCTCCCCCACAACTGTCTGAACCAGCTATTGTAAGTACCTTTTTCATAATATCATCCCTCCTAAATGATCGTAAATTCTCTATAATTCTAAAAAAGAGCACAAATTCCCAGAATAGGGTTTGTGCTCTCTCATCGTCATAAAGAGTAAAACTGCTTACCTACGCTGGCATTATCCAGATCAGGTTATAAGGGTCCTAGACCTCATAGGGTCTAAATCTCAGCCAGCCTTTCCAGCTCCCCTGCCCATATCAATTTAGTTTTGTTTAATTTATCATGGAAAATGTTTAAAGTCAACAGGCCAATCTTTTCACAAAAATGTCTCTGAGTTATGATAGAGTATTAAACTAAGACAACTACATACTGGGAGGCACTTTTTATGACAGAACAATTACTGATCGGCTTAATCATCCTTGTTGTCATCTCCATCATTTTATTGATTATCCTATTGACACGCTCGTCGAACTCTCCTTTTGTCCAGTTCGAAGGCAAATTCAATTCTCTCGAGAAAACCCTTGAACGCAACGAACGACTAGTCAATGGGGAAATTTCCAAGAATCGAGAAGAATCTAATACTAGCTCCAGGCAAGTCCGCGAGGAGCTAAATCAATCCGTCCATTCGTTTAACGATTCTGTGCTGGCACGTATGGCGGAAATTGCCAACCTTCAACGTAACCAATTGGACATCTTTTCCACACAATTAACATCCTTAACCAAAACGAATGATCAAAAATTAGAACAATTGCGCAAAACGGTGGAGGAACGTCTTCTCCTTATCCAGCAGGATAACGGGCAGAAATTAGACCAGATGCGCGCCACTGTCGATGAAAAACTGAGTGCCACCCTTGAGCAACGTTTAGGAGAATCCTTTAAATTAGTAAGTGAACGCTTGGAAGCTGTGCATAAGGGACTGGGGGAAATGCAAACATTGGCTTCTGGAGTGGGTGACCTAAAGAAAGTTCTTACCAATGTTAAAACACGTGGAATTTGGGGCGAAATTCAGTTGGGAAATCTATTAGAGCAAATCTTAACTCCCGAACAATATGCCACAAATGTTATCACCAAAACAGGAAGCAACGACCGAGTCGAATTTGCGATCAAACTTCCCGCTCGAGACGGTCGGGACAGCATCATTTGGCTTCCAATCGATGCTAAATTTCCAATCGAAGATTATGAACGGTTGATCGAAGCACAGGATCAAGCCGATCTTATACGCATCGAAGAACTCGGTAAATCTCTAGAGAACCGTATCAAGCTGGAGGGCAAAACCATTCGAGACAAATACGTTGATCCTCCTAACACTACGGATTTTGGCATCTTGTTCTTACCCGTTGAAGGGCTATATGCCGAAGTCTTACGTCGGCCCGGTCTTTGTGAACTTCTCCAACGAGAATACAAAGTAATCGTAACAGGACCAACAACCTTGGCGGCACTCCTTAACAGCCTGCAGATGGGCTTTAGAACCTTGGCAATAGAAAAACGCTCTAGCGAAGTTTGGAACTTGCTGAGCGCAGTAAAAACAGAATTCGGCAAATTCGTGGAGATCCTAGAAAAAACGCAGAAAAAACTCCAAGAAGCAAGCAACACCATCGATACAGCAACGAGGAAATCTCGAACCATTGTACGCAAGCTGAAAACTGTGCAGACACTTCCGGCCGATGAAGCCGAATTACTCTTAGGGCAAGGGACTGAGGGTGAGGAGGCTTAGGAAAACGCGCTTTCCAAAGAAATGAAAAGGTCCTCGAAAAGGCTAACCTTGATCTCATCTCCCTCGCCATATACGGTTGGTTACATGTTTAACTATTTGCCCTTGTTCGAGAACTAGAATTTCATCTATCTTGTTTAATCCGATGAGGGAATGCGTTATGAATAGGGTTGTGCGCCCTTCCATGAGCTGATAGATTTCATCCATGACCTCTCGTTCTGTCAAGGGATCCAGCCCCGCCATAGCTTCATCCAAAATTAGGAATGGAGCGTTCTTTAATAAAACCCGGGCAATAGCCAAACGCTGTCTCTGTCCACCCGATAGTTTAAATCCGCTTTCTCCGACGAAACTGTCATACCCTAAGGGCAGAGAGATAATAAACTCATGGAGTTTAGCCTGCTGGGCCGCTTGAATGAGTTCTTCATCTGTCGCTTGAGGTTTTGCCATTAGGAGGTTCTCCCGAATAGTGGCGTTAAATATGTGTGTGCGTTGAGTTACGACTCCAAAAAAGCCCCTGACCTCTTCAGAAGAGTATTCCTTTAACGAATGCCCACCCAACTCAATCTGACCCTCCTCGTATTCCCAAAAACGAAGTAGGAGATTCACTATACTGGTTTTGCCAGCTCCACTTGGGCCAACCATTGCCACCTTACCGTGTTGGGAAATCTTAAAGGACAGATGACTCAAAGCCCATGGTTCGTTTGGCGCATACCTAAAGCTCACATTTTGGAATGAAATACCCATTCCTTCTGGTTTAGGAGAAATAGCTTCTGTATCTTTAACAGCTGGTTTAGCATCGATACACTCCAACAAGCGATCGGCGGCAGCACGATTCTGTTCCCAATGATGAGGAACAAGGGCTAAAGGAAACAACGCTTCAAAACTGCTAAAAGTCCCCAAGGCTAACATTCCTAAGTTAACTCCACTTAATTTCCCCTTTTCCACAAGAAGAATCCCCAGAACAAGCACAAGCCAGAGGCCAAGATTGGCTATCATCCCAATCAGAGCTGAGGACAGCGCGGAAAGCCAAGCGATTCTGTCCTGTTTGTTTCTCAGTTCACGGTCGGTTCGCTGAATCTTGTCCAAGTGCACTTGGGCTTGACCATAGGCTACAAGTTCTGTCATTCCCAAGAGACTATCAGCGACCTGCGTAGCCAGTTCTGCTTTGAGAGAGACCATCTGACGTCCGACCCCTTGACTGAGCGCTTTCACTACCCA
>JAJYAS010000357.1 GCA_021779415.1 Bacillota bacterium | reverse complement strand
GTTTGATTTAGTACTGAGACACCAAACTTGCCACTCTTTAGAATTAATTCATGAGTAAAGTTTTGCTTATTGATTCCAATCGCCAATCTCGCCGGCTCCGCAGTAACTTGAAAACAAGTGTTTGCACATTGACCATTATCCCGGCCTTCAGCCTGAGCTGTAATAATATAGAGACCATACGAAATCCGGTAAAGAGCTTGACGAATAGCCGTAGCTTTGTCAGGTTGCTCGCTTACCGTTTTTACGACTGATTTAACTTCATTAGGCTTACCGGCTTCATCCTCTGTTACAAGTTCAAAGAAACTTGCATCTACACCGCAAATTGGACATATTTCCGGTGGGTTTTCGCCATTATGAATGTAACCACATACAGTACAACGCCAACGTTTCTCCATTTGTTATAACACTCCTCTCATTGAAATAATTATAACTTTATAATTTGTACAGGTCAAGATGTTTTCCTGAACTTCCATAATTTATTTAATTCAGTTCAATAACCATGGCTACTCTAAAACCTCAGTCATGGATTTTGTTAGGGATTTTTCTTAGTATAAGGGGGTTCAGACCTTTCCAGAAGAAACTGTATTCCCGCTCGAGAAATCGGGGATCGTTCAGGTTATTCTTTGAATCAAGCATGACTTGTCGGCGAACCTGTTCTTTGAACTGACCGAACTTTACTCCTTCAAGCCCCTTTTCATGGGCAAATTCTCCGAAATATGCCCAATTCATCCTATTATCTCGTTCCAGCAAAAAGGTCGATTCGCTTCTTATTTGCTCCTGAATCCAGCTGAACCGTTCTATCGTTTCTTCTTCAACCTGCTTTCCACCAAGAAAATCCGCTCGCCACAGGTCAAGCAGATCCTCTACCCTTTGCTTGTTGTAAACCTGCCCATTCCAGCCGATTTCCCAAGCAAAATGACGCGTCTTACTGCGGGCCTTAGTGTGTTCAGCTTGTCCTTTTAAGACACTCATAAAGGTCAAGGTCCCTACCATATGATGCCCTACTAAATATTCAAGTTCTCGTTCTCCCTTATTTCCTCCTGGGAGAACCATACTCCATTGGAAGCGGGGCAAAATTTCCCTAACTAAACGAGCGCTCTCCCTTTCATGCTGGAGAAAGTGACGTTTTCCTCCTGGTACTAATTCGAAATGTTTGCTTGGCTTTGATTGTGTCGCATTGATACGTTTTATAACAATAGTATCTGGGTAGTTATCCAGCCTTCCACCGCGAACTTCAACATGCTTGTCTTTCCACCGTTCAAGATTCTTATCAACTAACTTGAACCCTCCTACTTCATAACCCTTAGTGGTTAAGCGAACGACTCCCCATACATAACATTCCCGGCTGGCTGTTTCCCATTTCCCTATGTCATGAAATAAAGCTGCCAACCGCAATAACACCCGATTAGGCGTATTTCTTACGACATGTCGGGTATGTTCCCAAGCATCCTTAGTATGATAGCGATTTTGCACTAGCCCTTTGAGCCTGGCCAGTTCGGGGATGTATGTTTGCCAGTACCCTAAGTCATCCAGAAGTCCCAGTGCCTTGTCTATCTCTTCTAAAACTAGAATTCGAGCTAGTTCTTCAGTGATTCGTTCAGAAGAAACTTTATGTAATAGGGAGATGTGATCAACTGCAGCCTGCCACGTCTCTTGTTCGATTTCAAAACCATACCGGACCGCTAAGCGTATGAGACGCAAAATTCTCAGTGGATCCTCCACAAAACGCTCCACTGCACAGCCGCAGGCTCTCAGTCGTCTTTCATCCAGATCTTGTAGGCCACCTAAAGGATCTTTGATCTCTCCAGTTCGAACATCTTGATAAATCGCATTCAGTGTGAAATCCCTGCGCAGGGCATCCTTTTCCACCTCTCCGGAGAAGGACGCAATGTCTAAGCGCTCCGCCTCCTTGAATAAACTAACCGTCTGAAGGTGTGCCCCTATCAGGTGTGGCGTATAGCCCCAATCAGACAGTTTTAGCTCTATTTCCTGGAGGGGAAGCGCTGTAACCACATCCACGTCTTTTGAGGGGATCCCCAATTGTGCATCGCGAACTGCTCCACCAACAATGTAGAGTGGACCTAGGTCACTGAGTTTTTTCAGGATCTCTCGTTGAAACGATGTGCCGATCATGCAACCCCTCCGTCCTTAATAAACACAACTATTTTCTCCACCAAATCGCTTTTCTACTCTGGATTTAATGGTCCACGTTAACAGAGTACGGAAATTTTTGGCCCAATTTGAATATGCCAAGAGCTCAATGGACCACATTCCCCATCAAGATCCGAGGAGATCGATCGATCTGTATGGACCGTCAGCTCAGGTGTTTGAAATTCTTTAATTTTTTCCCCAGCAACTTTTTCCCCTCGTAAAACGTTTAAGAGGAGTCGAATTGTTTCAGGCCAGCCAGCTGCCGGGACCATTAAGATATCCAGTTTTCCATCCGTCAACGAAGCCCTTGGCACAAGTTGTCTCATTCCCCCAACCGAGAGACCATTAACCGCCATAAACAAGACAACCTCTTCCATACATCGTTGACCGTCATTCTCAAACTCAACCCGAAAGGGCCGAAATGAAGGGAGGGTCTCAATCCCTTTGAGAAAATAGGCCAATTGCCCGAGTGTATTCTTGACGCGAGTATCCACTTTTTGGGATACATCTGTTAAAAGACCTGCACTTGCCACATTAACGAAATATCGATCATTGAGCTTTCCTGTATCCATCTCAAAAATGTTTCCCTTAGCTATAACTTTACACGCTTCCGGGATGCTTTTCGGCAAGCGCAATGCGTAGGCCAAATCATTCGCGGTTCCCACGGGCAAAATGCCAAGTGCTGGACGTTGTTTCGCCGAAACCTGTAGCAATCCGTTCACCGCTTGATGAATACTTCCATCTCCCCCAGCAATCACCAAGCGGTCAACATCCGTGCTTTGAGACGAGATCTGTTCAATATCTTCGGGAGAAGACGCCCGATGAACGCAAACCTGATTGCCACCTTCTTGAAAAATACGGATCACAGTATCCATTTGGGCTGTTAATTTACGTCGCCCTGCGTAAGGATTATAGATCAAGCGTAATCGTTTACTTTTCATGACTGTTGTTCATCGACTCCTTGTCAAGCTCTAGCTTACGTTCTTCCAGTCGCGTGTGTAACTGACGAATTTTCGTATTCAGCAAATGCGCATTAAACAGAAAAACGGTGGCAAGAATAACGGCAATTAAACCGCTCTGAATCAACACGGCCCTCGTTTCATCGTACGGGAAAGCATGGAGTACCATGTACTCCATAATGAGATTAGCAATCGGAAAGAATAGCGCTTCTATGGCTAGCCCTCGAAAAATAAGAATCCATAGATCCTTATTGCTCTTATTCTCTTGAAACGCTTTACGGATTAAAAGCCCCAATGCCAGAATAGCACCTGCAAAAAAAGCAGCCAGACCATATTTCCCTATGGCCACGCCAACATTAAGATTAGCGCCCAAGCCCCATAAGACAGCGCCAAAGAAAATTGAAAGCACTTTATTAATCACGATTTACTCCCCCATCAAACGTTCCTCAAAATAGATTTCAAATACTAATTATAATTTTTCTTTTTTCCTTTAAGATTTGAGATTTTCAGGATTTAAAGCCTCAAGCTCTGGTAAGACAAAGCGCCCATCTTTTCGGATTAGCTTCTCATCAAAGTAAATTTCTCCACCGCCATAGTCTGGTCTTTGAATACACACCAGATCCCAATGAATAGCAGATTTATTTCCATTGTCGCAATCGTCATAACAGGCTCCGGGAGTGAAATGGAAACTTCCATCAATCTTTTCATCAAACAAGGTGTCCTTCATGGGTGTCTGAATATACGGATTAACCCCGAGAGCAAATTCGCCAACGTAACGTGCTCCCAAGTCGGTATTAAAGATGGACTCAATGCGGTCTGTATCGTTGGCAGTTGCTTTAACAATTTTTCCGTTTTCAAAGTCTAAAACGATGGTTTCATAAGTAAAACCCTGGTAAAGCGACGGAGTGTTATAGCTAATTCGTCCCTTGATTGATTCTTTCAGTGGAGCACTAAATACCTCTCCATCAGGGATATTAAAGCGTCCATCACATTTAATAGCCGGCATCCCTTTGATAGAGAATTCTAAATCCGTTCCTGGTCCAGCAATACGGACACGATCCGTTTTCTCCATCAAGCCTTTCAGCGGATCCATAGCCTTCGACATCTTAGCATAGTCCAAGTTACACACATCAAAGTAAAAATCCTCAAACCCTTCAAGGCTCGTATTCGCTAATTGAGCCATTGCAGGATTTGGATATCTCAACACACACCAACGAGTATGAGGCACCCGTTGCTCCGAATGCACAGGTTTTTGGTAGTGAGACGCATAAAGTTTCATGCTTTCACTTGGGACGTCTGCCCATTCATTAGCATTTTCTCCTGCCCGAATTCCGATATAAGCTTGCATTTCTTTCATGCGTGCTAGATCCCAACGTGTCATGGCTTCCGCCTGCTCCACTGAGAATTCTTTTAATACTTCTCTTAGTAAGGTATGATTAACGATAGACACAAACGGCATTCCACCTGCTTGATAGGCATAACGTACAAGCGCTTGAGCAAGCGGAATATCTTGGCCTATTACTTCAATGAGGATCTTTTCGCTGGGTTTAAGGGCAATCGAGTAATTGA
>JAJYAS010000356.1 GCA_021779415.1 Bacillota bacterium | reverse complement strand
ATTTTGGCGTCTTATTTTTCACAGTTTGGGCGGGTTTGCGTCTAGGGTGGAAAGCGTTCATGGAGAGGGCCCTGCGACAATCGACGTCTGAGCAGTTGTTACCTGTGAATGGAGTTGGGTCCTACGAGCAAGCGGAAGAACGTGAACTTCAGTAGCAGGCTTGTCTCTTTTGTAGTATACTTGTATTCGATCAGAGGCTGGGATAATATGCCTGATCTAAATGTCAGGAGGATGAAACAGTTTGTCTAAAGGGCTTGTAGTCGCGGCGGTCGACACAGGGAGTATTGCCGAAGAAATGGAGATTCAAGTCGGAGATCGCGTTCTGGCAGTAAATGATGAAGAACTTAAGGATATCATTGACTTTCAGTTTGGGGTATCGGAAGAGGATTTTACCCTGCTTATTGAAAAATCGAATGGAGATCAATGGGAAGTTGAAATAGAAAAGGCTCCAGGGGAATTCTTGGGCCTAGAAGTAGAGACAGTCAGTGCTGATGGGCTGAAAGTATGCCGTAATAATTGTACGTTTTGTTTTGTGGCCCAAATGCCTAAAGGGATGCGGCGAACGCTGTATGATCGAGATGATGATTATCGCCTATCGCTCACTCAGGGGAGTTTTATCACCTTGTCTAATTTGAGTGAGGAGGAATTAGAACGGATTATTTCTCTTCATCTTAGTCCGTTGTATATTTCTGTCCACGCCTGGGATGCGGACGTGCGTTCTCGTCTGATGAGAAACCCTCAGGCGGGAAAGCTTCCAGATCAAATCAAACGTTTAGCTGAAGCTGGAATTAGGATTCATGCTCAAGTGGTCTTGCTCCCAGATCACAACGATGGAGACGTGTTAATCGAAACGGTTGAACGCTTAGGAGAACTCTATCCTGCGGTACAGTCGATTGCTGTTGTTCCGGTGGGGTTAACTCGCTACCGCGAACAGCTTACCCCGTTGCGTGGGTTTACGTCAGAAGAAGCTCGGTGGATTGTGGATAAGGCACAGGGGTGGCAAAAGGACTTCTTGGCCAAGACGGGTGTTCATCTTGTGTATTTAGCGGATGAATTCTATGTATTAGCAGGACAGGACTTTCCGGAGTTATCCGTCTATGATGATTTTTCCCAATTGGAGAACGGTGTGGGCATGGCGCGAAAATTCATCGCTGAAATCGAAGCTGGGTGGGACTCTTTACCAGAGGAGGTTTCAGAACGTCGCGTGCATCTCATTACCGGAGCCTCCGCGCAAAACCTATTTGAAGTGTGGCGGGGTCGCTTAGAGGAGCGAATAAGAGGATTAAAACTCACAGTTCATGCCATAAGCAATGAGTTTTTTGGCCCATCGGTCACCTGCGCTGGGTTACTCACCGCTCAAGATATTGCTCATCAATTAGGAGATTTGTGGGGGGAGGAGTTTCTTATTCCGCGTGTTATGCTCAAGGCGGATGAAGATCTCTTTCTCGATGATCAGAGTGTCACGTGGTTAGAGGAAAAGGTGAATGGCAAGGCCCGTATCGTTAAAAACGATGGCTTGGCATTTTTAGAGCAGGTCATCGGATATCCTTTGGGAGGTAAAACAATTGAGTAAACCTGTTGTTGCTATTGTAGGAAGGCCAAATGTCGGAAAGTCGACGTTGTTTAATCGTATTACGGGCGGACTGGTGGCCATTGTGGAAAATATGCCTGGGGTGACGAGAGACCGACTTTATCGAGATGCAGAGTGGCTCGGACGAAAGTTTGCTTTGATCGATACGGGAGGCATCGAATTTAAGGATGAAGGGACTCCTATTGCTTCTCAGATGAGAAGGCAAGCAGAAATTGCCATGGAAGAAGCGGACGTGATTATTTTTGTTGTGGATTCCCAAATATCTCCTACGCCGGATGATGATCTGATTGCCCGTACTTTGCGACGTTCTGGAAAACCAGTCTTGCTCGCAGCCAATAAAGTGGAGAATTTCGAAAAAATCCAAAACCAACTTTATGAATTCTATAGTTTGGGCTTAGGCGAGCCCATTCCTATATCTGCAGTGCATGGCATGAATACGGGAGATTTACTCGACTTCGTGATTTCTAACTTACCAGAGAACAACGATGAAGAGTATGATCCCGATGTGATTCGTATTTCCGTCATTGGACGTCCAAACGTCGGGAAATCGTCCTTAGTCAATACAATGCTGGGGAAAGAACGGGTCATAGTCAGCAATATTCCAGGAACCACTCGGGACGCGATTGACACTCCCTTTGAGCATGAAGGGAAGCATTATATCCTCATTGATACCGCGGGAATGCGCCGTAAAGGGCGAATCGACGAACTGACTGAGCAATATAGTGTTGTCCGTTCTCTTCGTGCGGTCGATCGTTCTGATGTGATCCTCATGCTGATCGACGCCGTCGATGGGGTCACAGAACAAGACAAGAAGATTGCTGGCTATGCCCATGATGCGGGCAAAGCGGTTGTCTTAATTGTCAACAAGTGGGATCTCGTCGAAAAGGACGAGAAGACGATCAACAAATTCGAAAAAACGGTACGCGAAGAATTAGGTTTTATGCAGTATGCTCCAACCATGTTTATTTCCGCCAAAACTGGGCAACGGGTTAATAAAATCTTAGACCTGGTTGATTTCGTAGTGGAACAAAACGCGACTCGTGTCACGACGGCCACCTTGAACACCTTGCTGAGAGAATGGGTGCATCTCAATCCACCCCCGTCGGATAAAGGACGACGCTTAAAGATTCGTTATCTCACTCAAGTAGGAGTCAAGCCACCGACGTTTGTTTTCTTTGTCAATGACCCTGAATTAATGCATTTTTCGTATAAACGATATTTAGAGAATCAGATGCGGAAACATTTCGGGTTTGAGGGTTCACCGATCCGACTTGTCATTCGCCAAAAAGACGAAGAAAAGGAGTAAGGCAAATGCTACGCTACCTGTTGTTTATCGTGACGTATTGCTTGGGTATCATTCCTTTTGCTTATTTAGCGGGCCAACTAAAAGGGATTGACGTACGTCGGCATGGCAGCGGAAATATCGGCACGACGAATGCCTTTCGTCTTCTGGGGGTTAAACTGGGCATCTTGGTATTACTTGGGGATTTCTCCAAGGGGGCATTAGCTGCCTCCCTTGGTTATTGGATTCTTGCGCCCTGGGTACCCTGGGGCCCATGGGGAGGAATTATTGGGGGGTTGCTCGCAATGGCGGGCCATAGCTGGAATCCTCTGTTTGGCTTTCGACCCAGCGGCAAAGGGGTTGCCGCCGGATTCGGAATTATTACCGTTTTGATGCCGAAAGTCATGGTTGTGGCCATTGCGCTGTTTCTTCTTGTCGTGGCGGTGACACGCTATGTTTCCATGGGTTCTGTGGTCGGTGCTCTCACGGTTGCTATTGCCGTCTTTATTTTTTCAGAGCCGTTTGCCTATCGAGTTTTTGGGTTGGTAGGGGCTTCTTTCGTGTTGATTCTTCATCGGGCTAATTTCCAACGCGTGTTACAAGGCACAGAGCATCGATTTGGGGAGAAAAAGAATCCGAAGGATTTGTAGTTGAGGGATGGAGCGGTCCTAGTAATAGGGTTGATTCTTGGAGTACAGGGAGGAGTAGGCGAATGCCTAAGGTAGCAGTTTACGGGGCCGGGAGTTGGGGGAGTGCTCTGGCCGTGCTCTTAGCGAATGCAGGTCATCAAGTGGCGCTTATCGGTCGTCACCCGGATGAGATGGAACGTATGAGCAAGCAACGCGAAAACGCACGTTATTTGCCGGGCGTTGCTCTGCCCCTAGGTCTTCTGCCGACAACAGATCTGGCAAGTTTAAACGCAGATCTCGTTGTTTTCAGTGTGCCGTCGCATAGTGTCAGGCAAGCCGCGCGTTTAGTGAAGCCCTACTTGAGGCCTGGGTGCATAGTGGTCAATACGGCCAAGGGCTTGGAAGAACAAACACACCTTCGCCTCTCGGAAGTATTGACTGAGGAGCTTCCGCAAAATCCGATTGCCGTCTTGTCTGGCCCCAGTCATGCCGAAGAGGTGGGACGGGAAATGCCGACAACGGTCGTGGTCGCCTCAGATGTCGGGACTGCAGCGACAGTTCAAGACCTGATGATGACCCCCGAATTTAGAGTGTATACCAATCCAGATGTTATCGGGGTAGAACTTGGCGGTGCGTTGAAAAATGTTATTGCTTTATGCACAGGAATAGCAGAAGGGTTAGGGTTTGGGGACAATACGAAAGCGGCCCTTATGACCAGAGGATTAGCGGAAATAGCGCGCTTGGGCGTGGCGTTAGGGGGGCATCCGTTGACCTTTGCAGGGTTATCAGGCGTGGGCGATCTTATCGTTACCTGTACCAGTCAACACAGTCGCAATCGCCGGGCTGGTGTGGCGCTCGGGCAGGGTAAATCCTTAGAAACTGTGCTTAAAGAAGTCGGCATGGTGGTCGAAGGGGTAAAGGCTGCCCGCGTGGCCTATCAACTCAGTGTAGAGAAAGACATTTCTATGCCCATCACCCAACAAGCCTACAAAGTTCTCTTTGAGGGTGCGGATCCTAAAGAAGCAGTTGCGGATTTAATGATGCGCGGGAAACGTCATGAACTTGAAGAAGTTGTGGAAATGAGCTGGCTAAAATAGTGTGCATATTTTGAGGCATAGATTCATAGACGTAGAAGAGGTTTTAAAAAACCTTTTCTACGTTTTTTTGTGTCATATTTA
>JAJYAS010000355.1 GCA_021779415.1 Bacillota bacterium | reverse complement strand
CGTTGTAAATCATCAGGCCACAAAGGGCATATCCAAAAAAGACGAATAAAACCATGGAGGTTCATCGTGAGTGAAGTTCAAGATTGCGCGTGTCCGTTGTGCAAATCGGTAGCCAAAGCCAAACACCATACCATGGTGCGTTCCAGGCATTACCTCTGCCCGTCGTGCGGCGACCTTGTAATCAAAGAGTACGCTGAAAAATGGCTGAATGAGACAACTCCCCAGGGCAAGGAAGCCTATATTTCAGCAGCAAAGCAATGCCCAGCAGGCAACGTGCTTTTTATCTCGCGTTCAACCAAAGAAGGGAGAACTACTTATGAGTCTCTATCTCTCAATGAGGCTTTACGCCGGTAATCTTCAGGTGGCCATTCCTCCGGCCATGGTTCAGGCTGTGTGTCGTAAGCCCAATTCTTACTGCCATCGGCAGAGGATGTCATTATGCCCAATAAGTCACCCTCAACTATCGCTAGTATTGAGTCCCCGCTAGGGGATGTGCATCGAAGAGTGACATTCCGGGGGCCAAGTCCAGTGGCCGCCGCCCCTCATGCTAATCGTTAGCCAACAATTATTGCTGGTAATTTGATTGCGCATCAATGTTTACTTTTAATTTATCATTGCATTGATTAAAGAAATTAGGATAAATATATAATATGATTATTGATAATGCAAGAATAGAACATCTCAATTCAATTGAAAATATTGCACGTGGAGCGAAATATATAGTCAATAATTCAAGAATGATATATTATTTATGTTGCACAATTTTTTCAAAATATTCATTTGTATCTATAAAGCAAGATAAACAAAACCATAAAATGGTTACAGGATATTTGTATTCATTTCCAGATGCAGAATTAAAATTTTTATGGATTCATCAAATAGTAGTTATTCCATCTGAACAAAATAGCAGAGCTACTGGCTTGCTAATTAGTAAACTTATTGATGAGCTTAAAAAAGAAGGTAAAATCAAATCAATAAGATTTGCAATTCGTAAAGATAATGAGAAATCGCATATTATGGCGACCAAACCATTTCGTAATTCATTTTTGGGAACTAAATATAATTGCAATTCACTTGGTGTGGAAAATGAATTAAGCAATGATTTTGAAATGGAAATTTTTAAAGTTGAGTTGCTAATATAGAGAGGTGACAATATATGATTGAAAAAATTAGTTTGTGTGTCAATAAATTCGAATTTAGTATTCTATTTTTGAAATTATTTGAATTTTTAACTAAATCAAAATTTGACTATGTTAGTAGTCCAAGGAAATCTGCAATAGATGGATCATGGGCAGGAACTGTTGTGCAAGATAATGGAATTAATGGAAGTGATATGAAAACTTTCTTAAATGTAAATTTAAAATTAAATGGGTTTTTTGTCAAAGGTACGGCTACAATCCACTGGGATGATAAATCAATACTTGTTGATTGTTCAGGAGGTTTCATAAATGAAAACATTATAAGAGTGTCTTATAGCGCTAATGATAAAAGTTTGCTTTACTATGGCGTTTCACTTTTAGAATTGAGTCCAGATAGTAAAAAACTGGAAGGTAGAATTATCGGATATGGTCATTTAATTAACCAAATGATATCTGGGAAAGTAAGAATATCGAAAGAAGGTAGCACTAGGTAGGAGTTGTTAGAGGAATAATTATTAAACTGAATTGGCTAACAATTGGGTCAACCTGACGGCGGGGAGCAGCGTTTGCGCTAATCGCGTCGGAGTTCAGTGGCCGCCGCAGGTTACCCTTGGCGTTAGGCGCAAAAAGCATCACATCTATTGATAGATATACCGACGGAGGAAAAGGACTATATGACAACCACATCCAACTTTCGGTTAATGATTGATAACTCCACCATTGCCGGTGCTGGTCGTGCGTTATACGACACATCACCTGATATAACTGATTGTCGTTCTCTGATGCATCTGATTACAGCAGCTCTATTTTGCGATGAGATTTACATAGACGGTTCTTCAAGAGTAATTCCGATAAAGATATATGATGAAAAAGCAGACGAGGACATAATAACCGAGCCACTACCTGTAGTTTGGACATGGGAGAAACGTTACCCTGCCATAAGTAAAATTTGCCATATAGTAGACGGATTCTGGCAGCGAAATCTCAATTTCAACCAGGACAAAATTGTTGAATTTGCATTGAAAGTGCTCGCTAATGGCGGGGATGAGCAGATTAAAAATCTCGACCTCGACCTGATTCCTTCCATATACCTGTCAAATGACTATTTCGATAGAGAATGGCTTAGTGCAAAAAAAGCCATGGTCGATTCCCAAATGGGGAGCAAGCTAAGTGAGTCCGGCTTTAAAGTTCTTCTCTACGCATGGAGGGGTATTTACTACAAAGAGATAAGTAAGCTTCTTGATATAACATACTTTGCTCATCCTCAGCGTAGCAAATTTATCGAGCCGTTTATGGCCCCTGGCAAGAGCATATATGATTATGACAATACGGCACTAACATTTATTAGCAAAGCAATATGTAATCCTGTGTACAAGCAAGTGCAGGCACTTGCTGCAGAAAAGTCAAAAGAGTCTGCTATTTCGCTTTTTCCGTTCGCTGCATACGTATTGAAGTGCTGCCGAACTGGTTCACGAGAAGAGATTGTCGAACGTGTTGCAACGCTGCGAAACACTGAGCAGGTTCAGGAACTACGGAGCTGGCTCGGCGAGTACGATATAGCATATCGACAAAACGACTTCCTCAATCTAAATAAATTCCAATCGAAAGTTAACTCGTCGATGCGTAACTTCGAGAAGAGATATGGCCTAGAGTTAGTTCCCCTCAAGATAGTACCGCGCCTCCCGATTAACTCCATTGAAATTGATGGACTAGAGCAAGTCAGTTCTTCATTGAATCTCCCGGCCTTTTTATTCACCGAGCTATTTCAGAAACCGTACATGAGTTGGATGTGGGACATGACGGAGGGCTTGCTTAGTGGTGATCGTGGGCTCGATAAAATTGCACGGCTCTCTCCCATTTCGCAAAGTCAACGAGACATTGAATGGATTCTAATGGAGACCGGCAGTCGTTCTCTTTCTGGAAAAGACTATTACCTCAAAGGCCTGGTAGCGGGTCCAGGTGGCAAAAACTTGCACGGTTATGACACATATGATGATTTGTTGGCAGCATCTAACCGACCCGCTACGATGCCATCGATAGCAGAGACCCAGTCTGAATCTAATGAGAAAAATTCGGAGCGTATGGATACGCTAAGCGATCTAAACGAAATAGCGCAGACACGGAAGCTTACTCCGGACGAGAACAAGACGCTTCTAAAAGTCCTTGAGGATGGCAATGATAGAGAAAAAATGACAGCAAGTTGGGCAATAGAGACATCGGGTAGCCCTGAAGCCGTCAAGGAACTGCTGAAGTGGGAGAACGAATACATACGGCGTCAACTCGGATATGATGACCGGGATGATGAGGATATTATTCCTCCAAGGACAGTACCTCAAAAGGAAAACAAGAAGAAGAAAAAGCGGTCAACAAAGGCGGCACGGCGTCATAAGAAGCGATAGGAAGCGTGAGTCTAAAGCTAAACCTATTACTTAAACAACAAGCCTAACAATTGGGTCAACCTGACGGCGGGGAGCAGCATTTGCGCTAATCGCGTCGAAGTTCAGTGGCCGCCGCAGGTTACCCTTGGCGTTGGGTAACTACTCTGCTTGTGAGAACTGTACAAATTTCAGGTAAATAGAGGAAATCGTGAAAAGATATATAGTCTTCGTGAGTTCAACTAAGACGGATTTGGAAAAGGAGAGAGAAGCTCTAATTAAATCAGTGATTGAGCTTGAGCACATGCCTGCCTCTATGGAATATTTCCCCGCTTCAAATAAGAAGTCATGGAGTCATATTCAAAGAGTAATTGAGGAGTGCGATTACTATGTGCTCATTCTCGCAGGTAAATACGGATCGATAGACCCCGAAACAGGTCTTAGCTTCACGGAACGAGAATTTCGTTATGCTCGAGATATTGGAGTCCCGACAATCGCTTTTCTTCATTCCAACCCAAACCTTTTGCCACATAGTCATCACGATGATGATGAAAAGCTTCTTGCCTTTTATGAATATGTCAAAAGCGAAACTCTAAGTAAGTTTTGGAGTAATCCAGGCGAATTAGCATCGATGACAACAACCAGTTTGGTCAAATTGATTGAAGATAATCCTCGTCCTGGTTGGGTAAAAGCAAAAGGCCTTCAGCTCAATGACAACACACACCCTGTTAGTGGCTTTATTGAAGCCAACATCTTGCCCCTAATATCACTACCCTACCGTGAAAGTGTTGAAGCACATGTCGAGTATTCTGAAACTAACGATCCTATGTTGCTTCAGGTTGTTGACGAAGTCAGTTACAAGTGTAGATCGATTGGTGGTTCTATAAATAAATCAATTATTTGGTCGTTCTTGCCACGTGAATATCATAAAATGAACTCTATTTCGATCAAGATTAAAAAAACAACTGGTGAAGGAAAAACGATTTTAAGTAGGGATGACTTTTCGGATGCTGATCCAGAGGAAGGGTTTAAATTTGAACATGAAATTTTGGGCATTGTTAACTTAGTATAGATTGAAGACCTTGATTCCATTTTAACATTAAAAGAGCGACTGAATGCTGTAGCATTTTCTTGCTTTTGCTGTAGCATTTTGATTTTCTTCGCATTCTTGCAAGAAA
>JAJYAS010000354.1:575-4714 GCA_021779415.1 Bacillota bacterium | reverse complement strand
GGTCCAGAACGCGGATACCGCGATGTATCGTGCAAAGGAACAGGGTAAAAATAAGTATCAATTTTATACACCCGAGATGAATGCCAAAGCGCTGGAACGGCTCACCTTGGAAAATAATTTACGACGCGCTATTAAACAACAGGAATTGCAAGTTTTTTACCAGCCGATTATTGAACTCTACAGTGGGGACATTATTGGCATGGAAGCGCTCGCCCGGTGGAACCATCCGGAAATGGGCTTGATTGTGCCGAATCGGTTCATCCCGCTGGCGGAAGAAACCGGATTGATCGTGCCACTGGGTGAATGGATATTGCGCACCGCCTGCAAGCAAACCAAGGAATGGCAGGATGCGGATATGCTACCAATGTACATTTCGGTAAACATTTCGGCCCGGCAATTTTTGCACCACGGCTTGGTGGATACGGTAATTGAAGTACTGCAAGAGACCGGGCTTGACCCGATATATCTACAACTCGAAATCACGGAAAGCATTGCAGCCTATGACGAGAAGCGCGTCAGTGACAAGTTACAGACACTGCGTAATTTGGGTATCAAGATTGCCATTGACGATTTTGGTACGGGATATTCTTCATTAGGCAGTCTGAAAAAGTTTCCGTTTCAAACCTTAAAGATAGATAAAAGCTTCATTGATAATATTGTTGTGGATGCCTATGATGCAGCTATTACGACAACCATTATCGCGATGGCTAATAGCTTAAATCTTAGTGTGGTCGCAGAAGGAGTAGAAAACGAGGATCAACTCGCCTATCTTCTCGAGCACGGATGCAGTGCCATGCAAGGATACCTATTCTGCCGACCCCTGCCAAAGGAAGAAATTGAAAAGACCCTGATCCAACGCAAACTGCAAAAGGTGGTCGAAATGGAGGCTGCAGTGGGGTTATCGTAAGCTGTTTTTGCCTGCGGACGGAGCAGGGCAGGGTTGCTTTATTGAAGTTTTTTGGGATATGTTCCTTTGGGCGGAGCACGTGGAAACAGTCTGTAGTCTAGAAAGAAGAACATCCTGAATGTGGCTCTACAGGCGGGCTGGCGGGATTTCGTGTATGAATGATAGTGAGAATTTAGGGTGAGACATGACCACGAGAACATGTTAGAATGGGTTGATTTAGGCAGTTTTGGGGTATGGTGTGCGCGTGGAAACATGTTGCGTATGTAATTATTGCCAGTGGCGTTGGTAATTTTTAATACCAGGGCTTTACAAATATAAGCTCTGGCTTTTTTGGGAAGATATGTATTTAATGCGCTAGATTAGAAGGAGTATTCAGGAAATTTGTTGAATCCTAAGGTAATAACTTGTTGCTCTTGACCCTCACTACAGCAAAGCAGTGTTATGATATATTCCTTTAAGCTTGGAAATAAAGTTTCCAATGTCTACCCAGTATCTTTCTGGAGGTGCATTTGTATCGAACTTCTCATGAACGCTGCGAAACACACTTTTGTAAATACACCCTTCGTTGGATTTAAACAGTGCCTTGTAGCTTGTCAACTTGTACACCACACAGCAGCGCTATGTACGGATCAGATGTTTCTCTTGGTACCATGCTCTGACAAAGGTGTTCTTGTGTCAAATTCGCCAGTATTACTGATAGCGTCATCTCCGGCTGAAAAAAAACTGATGCCGTTAAGTGTTCAACAGGTAGAATGGGTGTTAGATATGCTTTCTGACGTCAAAACAGAAAGCGATAAGATAGGCGAATTGTTGGATTTTAATGATCTAGAAGAGGCTCGAACTGCAGTACGGAATATTCAGAATCTGGTTAAACCGGTTTCTAAACTGACCAAAAAGCTGTCGGTTGTAATTGCTTGGAACGTAGCACCAACCAATCTGTGGGAGGTGCAAGTAGAAATTTCAGGCATTTCCATGATTCCTAAGAGTTTAGAATTTATTGGGTTTAGTGGAAGTAATGACAATTTAAAAATGATCTTTAACTTAGATGATATCTCGCAGGATAATATAAAATCACTTCGCTTATTGGACGATGTGTTGTTATATGTTGATCTGGGAAACGGAAAAGAACTCGAATATACAGGTATATGTACCAGGTTAGCGGTGCACGACGGATTACTTGTGATGATTATCGAATCATTTGCACATGACTTGAGTAAATCCCGACTTGGACATCTCTCCGTTGTTGGGTTTAGCCCCCTGGATTTAATACATCTGATGGGACGAAACGGCGGCTTTGAAGAGAATAAATTGAAAATTCAAGGGTTCATTCCTGATAGCAAAGTATACTCAGTGACGATACCAATCCTAAATGTGAAATTGACACAGTCATTCGGTTTTGGAAATGTAACATTTAATCCACCAGGGCACTATCCGGAGGAAATATCCAGAATACGTCAAGTTGCAAAAGAAAGTAGCACAGTTTTCGAAACGAACAGTCTGGCTGTAGTTCACGTTGAAACGAATACGCTATACGATGCCTTTAAAATTGGAATTAATCAAATCGAACAAGCTCTCGACGTTGTCTTGCACATCGTACGTGCAGATACGGTTTTTAAAGGAGTTGCAGCAGACTCTATTTTTGGATCGTGGGAATTGGACGAGCTAACCCCAAACCCAGTCGTTTCCACGTGGGTGCATGTAGAAGAACCGTTCGGTGGTGGACGCATAGTCATGGATACATCCAGAATTGAGCTACCCAATGTGCTCACGATTCGGACGGACATTCACAATATTTTGGAACAAATGGAATGGTACGAATCACTCATCCGTTACTTAGCGGAGACAGGTGATGAAGGCTTAAAGAGTTTGTTCAGTGCTCTCAAATGGCTACGCAGAAGTTGGGATGCAAAAGATGCTGAAGATAAGATCATATTCGCCAATATCGCTTTGGAATTTGTCGCATCTGGTGAGCCTTCTCCTCCAGTGATTCCTAAAGAGCTGACCAAAATAGTCAGGAAAGTTGCTGTCAGCAAATTTGAGGAGTTATATAACGGTGAGGAAAAGGAAAAGTATGTAACAATGTTAAATCAAAAGTTGGGTGATTCGTTAAATAATGCTCCACTTCGGACACTGATTGAAGGTATTGTTGAACGTCTCAGCACTCCAATTACTGATTCAGATATGGCATTAATTTTCGAGGGTAGAAAAATTCGTAATGATCTGGTACACGGACGTGGCATGAACCAAACTTTTACCAAAACTCAAAACCGTAAGATGGTTAATGCGATAGGTATACTTGCATCACACAAGTTGAGGTCATTCTATAAAGAGGATAGCCTATGAACATTTTGGATTCGGCATACCGGATAGGGCAACAAATGAAGACCATTTCCATTGGTAGAGAGTGGAATGAACTATACGTGCAGCTTTCTGAGTCAATATCACCGGAAGCGTGGGATACATTTCTTGAAACATCAAGTAGGGGTTTTATGCACTATTATTCATTTCCTCACGCCAGGGCTGTAATTGAGAATAATAATAAACGGAACGACCTTCCCGAAATTTTGCATGTCCAACTACAAGAGATTGAAGCCTCGCAACCCTTGAACCGTTTATGTGAGTTATCTGTAATCTTAGGCAATAATCTGAACGAAATGATAACGAGTGCAATGGCGCCGCGCCCCATACCCAAGGAATTTGGGCAGTTAAAAGCGTCAGCCAAACTCAGTAGGTCAATACAAGACATGCATCTGGCTTTTCAACGTTCAGGTATCCTAAAAAGCACGCTAAAGTACGTCGATCCAAAAACGAACGAATTTCCTAGTGAAGTGGATGTTTTTAATCAAGGGAAAAGTTCACTTTCGAACCCAATGGACCCTAGAATTCGTAAAGTGGTGCGTAAACTTGGGTCTACTGAACAACAACAGAAGATGTTAACCGCTATTTATGTATCAGACTTGGTACTTGAACTCACACGACAAATGGTTTTCGAATCTCATTTAAAACGAGTCGCTGATATTCTGTCGGAAAGTATTGTCCGATCGGTTGTGAAAAACGTGAAAGGGATTCGTCCAGTATGTCTATATTTTGACGCGAGAATGCTAAGCCAGATGAACGAGACCGGCTGCTTCATGACGGTACAGCTAGCCAGTGCTAAACAAATAGCAATAATGACCAGACGTAAAGTACGATTTGGACAAGATGTGCCCGGCGGCTTCAAAATGACCATGAA
>JAJYAS010000354.1:0-565 GCA_021779415.1 Bacillota bacterium | reverse complement strand
TATCTTTATCTTGAATCCGATGTTAACTTAATCGATCAATTGATTGAGTAAATCCAGAATAAAAATTTAGAAGATTTCCTTGGTTTTTCTACTCCCATTATCGAGCACCCTAAGTGCCTTCCCGCCTCTCACCTCCGAACTGTGCTCATGCACATGGCTCAGCGTTACGCTACTCTTAACGAAGCTCTGTCTGGGCGAAACCCGTCCGATTAAAGTCTATCTTAAAAAGTACGTATATTTATGCTCGGGGTGACAGGTATCCACCCATGGACGATGAAAGATAGTGCACCCGGTCGGGTTGTCCATGGCGTCCCACCCGCCGGGGTGAAGTCTAGGAGAACTAGTTCATGAGCAGCACTTTAGCCTCTACCACAGTCAAACTATTGATTTCACTGGTATTATTGCCGATTTCTAAGGTGTATCAAATTCGGAGTTTTTTTAAGCTTTTTCAGGACCTCTCTCTCTGCTAAAATCAGAGGGAAAGAGAGGACGGAATGAGAAAGAACTACTTTGCAAAGTTAGTAAAATATATGAACAACGTCTACAACATTAATCATGGTTTAAA
>JAJYAS010000353.1 GCA_021779415.1 Bacillota bacterium | reverse complement strand
TGGAGCTCAAAAAGAGACGTTTGATTTAATAGGCAGTGTGCTTTGCGTAACAGGAATTGTTTCAATTCTATATGGGGTATCCTCTATTTCTTCCGTTTTCTTGGCAAGATATATATTGCTTGCAGGCCTTGTATTATTTATAGTGTTTATACGTTATGAAAAGAGCCTCAAATTCCCGTTAATTAAAATCGAGATGTTTACTAGTAACATACCCTTTGCCTTTTCCAATTTAGCGGCTCTCATCAATTATGCGGCCACGTTTGCGTCAACGTTCATGATGTCACTCTATTTACAGACCGTCATGGGGTTTAGCCCTGAAAAGGCAGGCCTCATTCTATTGGCTCAACCCATAGTCATGGCAATTTTATCCCCTTATGCCGGGAGACTTTCGGATCGGAAGCAACCTCGCATGGTTGCATCTTGGGGCATGGGTATCACGACGATTGGATTATTCTTCTTTATCTTTTTAAGTGAACGCACTTCGGTTGGGTTGGTTGTGGCTAATTTAATGCTTATAGGCCTTGGGTTCGCGTTGTTTTCCTCACCCAATACCAAAGCTGTGATGAGTTCAGTAAGTAAGAGCTTTTATGGAGTCGCTTCATCAACGCTAGGTACGATGAGGCTGGTTGGGCAGGCAATAAGTATGACTATAGTCACATTAATTACGTCACTTTTTATGAGCAATTCAAATATTGGTTCTGTAGATTATGTCACTCAGTATCTTAAAAGCTCGAAGGCTGCTTTTGTGGTATTTACCCTTATTTGTTGTGTAGGGATCATCGCTTCGATGGCACGGGGGAGTATGGATTCTTCGGAAAACATAAAGGGACAATAGCTTAAAGGAAATTTCGATAACGAATAAAAGGCAGCTCGCTTCCTTCAGTGAAGTGAACTGCCTTTTTATTATACAGAGCTTGCTACTCAATCAAAGAAGAAACTGCACCACAGGGATCGACCTCAAGAACAAGGGCTTGAGTTTTAATCCCATACTGCCCCATCATCTCTATCATGCTCTTGCTAACTTCATTCTTTGTGCCATTAGGAATAAGGGCTATCAGTGTAGGGCCGGAGCCACTGAGAGCAGATCCATAGGCCCCTGCTTGAAGGGCCACTTCTAAGGTTTCGCGCATTCCTGGAATGAGCGCAGCGCGATGATTTTGATGAAGTGCGTCACACATTCCTTCTTTTAAGAGGGAATACTCTTCTCGAATAAAAGCTTCAATCAGTAATCCGACATGAGAGATATTAAAAACTGCATCCTTGCGGGATACATCAGGGGGTAAGATTCCGCGAGCTTTTTCGGTGTTTAAGGGAGTGTCAGGTATAATCACAACCGCTTTAAAACTCGGCGCTTGAGCTAGGACTCGGGGTAAAACACCACGATCGCTGGGTACTGACAATGTCACTCCTCCGTACAAAGCTGGCGTAACATTATCAGGGTGGCCTTCTATCGTATTGGCGACTTGGAGCAATTCAAGGGTGGAATACGGTGAACCCGCTAAAGTATTCGCTGCCACGAGTCCCCCGACAATGGCAGCGGAACTACTTCCTAAACCTCGAGAAGGGGGGATATTGTTTTCAAGCGTTAAGGCTATGGAGGGAGTGGGATAGTGGATAAGTTCCCAAAAACGACACATGGTTTGCCAGACTAGGTTGCTTTCATCGGTTGGAATCCCTTCGTGGTAAGAGCCAGTCAGAGTGATTTGAAACGGTCGCTTAGTTTCAACGGTTATGGTGTTGTGAAGTTGAAGAGCCAGCCCCAAACAATCGAAACCAGGTCCTAGATTGGCCGACGTTGCAGGAATCTTAACTCGAATCATAGGTTTTCACCCTGTCCGCTTTCAAAGCGAATCACATTTTGAATCGTGAGGACCTTGCTATACGCTTTGACAGAATCTAAGGCTTCTTGAAGTGCCCCCTCACGACAGGGATGGGTTACAAGGACAATCTCCGCTTGATGGTGACCACGCGGTTTTTGGATGATGGAGGCAAAGCTAATATTGGCTTCGGCGAAAAGTAAGGCTAGAGTGGCAAGCACACGGGGTTCGTCTTTGACAAGTAAGCGAATATAGAAAGCGGTAAAGAAATCTGAGACTGCCTTAAGGGGAAGCTCAAGATAACAGGTGCAATTACTAGGAGCGGTAGAGTTAGCTTGAATGTTGTTGACGATCCGCATGACATCAGAGACAATCGCACTTCCTGTGGGGAGAGAACCAGCTCCTCGACCATAATACATTGTTTCCCCAACAGCATCTCCAATGACAAAAATGGCGTTATAAACACCGTTTACAGAGGCAAGAGGGTGAGTTATAGGTAAGATAGCAGGATGAACGCGAACTTCGATCCCTTCCTCTTGATGTTTAGCAATCGCTAATAATTTTATGGTACAGCCAAGCTCAGTAGCATAGGCTAGATCTTCACGTGTAATTCTAGAGATCCCTTCTACAAATACGTCGTTGAGGGCTACGCGTGAATTAAAGGCTATGGAGGAAAGAATGGCAAGTTTTCGTGCAGCATCCAAGCCGTCGACATCGGCTGAGGGGTTGGCTTCGGCATACCCTAATTGTTGGGCTTCCGCCAAGACCTCTGCATAATCCCGTCCTTGCTCAGCCATGGCGGTCAAAATATAGTTGGTCGTTCCGTTAATAATTCCAAGTATAGCGGTAATCCTATTGGCGACGAGGGACTCTTTCAGGGTAGCGATAATGGGAATTCCGCCTCCAACGCTGGCTTCAAAGTGGAGTTCCTTGCCCGCTTTATCCGCGGCATCCAAAAGTTCATGGCCGTGAAGAGCTAATAAATCTTTATTCGCGGTGACCACATGTTTACCATGTCGGAAGGCTTCTAAAATAAACGTGCGAGCGGGTTCGATTCCGCCCATGACTTCTACAATAATATCGATATCCGGATCTTGAAGAATCTTCTCCGGTTGATCAGTGAGGATAAAGTCTCCGCTAACTTCGCGTTCTCGGTGCAGATCGCGGTCCAGAATTCCTTTGATGTTAATTTCGCAATGTGTACGAGTTTGTATAGCTTCGGCATTTTGCTGTAGTATCTTTACTACTCCTGTACCCACCGTACCTAAGCCTAAGATTCCTATTTGAATTGGCATTGGAAGACAACTCCTCTCTAAACGTACAAATGTATTTACATAGTGGACATTATACCGCGGTTTAGCTAACTTTGACAAGAGAGTATTTTAGAAATTTCGCATATTTGTTGTATATAGTATTGACAGTAAGAAGGTATAACATTTCACACGGAAAGTTATACCTTCTGCCTTAATATCATCCACCTAAACGATGTTTATTAGCTTAGCGATTGTGCTTACTATCGTTCATAAGGGGTTATCGCCCATTTAACACAACCGTCCTTTTGATGACCGAAAACATCATACCCTTCTAGTATATCATTTAATGGTTTCTTGTGCGTAAGCATGAATCGCGCATCGAGTTTACCCTCTTGAATCTTTTGGATCATTTCTAAGATGCCTTCACCCTTATGAATTCCCATTTTAATAGTAAGGTTCTTGTGAAAAATTTTGTCCATGTGCATTGTCAAAGGTTTGGAGAAGACAGCAACGGTCGACACAATGCCACCCATCCTGGTTATTTTTGTAGCTAGATCAAACGTTTGTTGAACCCCACCTGATTCTATCGTGGCATCGACGCCTACCCCATTCGTGATTTCCCGGATTCTCTGGGTAACGTTCTCGGTACTTGAATTAATAGTGGCATCAACCACATTATTTTTGAGTAAAATATCCAATCTTTCTGGTAACAAATCGATGGCTATGACCTTTTTTGCATCAAAGATTGTTTTGGCAATCAAACAAGCTGACATCCCGACGGGTCCAACGCCAATGACCGCAATCGTTTTTTCGCTATTAACCTTAGCATTCTTAACGCCAAACCAGCCTGTTGCTAGCATATCGGGGACTAAAATTACATCCTCTTCTTTTAAGTCTGCGGGGATAGGTGCGCAGAACTTGTCAGCATGCGGAATGCGAATATATTCCGCTTGAGAACCATCAAGTTGGCCAACTCCAAATATCCCATACGTTTCACATAAGGCGGGCATATGGCTTTTGCACATTTTACATTTACCACAATATACCGCTGGAAGAACAACACAGCGTGTACCTGGCTTAAGACGTTTAACGGAGGAACCCGTTTCAACGATCTCCACACAGAACTCATGCCCCACAATTTTGGGAGTTGGAGCACTTGGAATATTTCCTTGTACCATGTGAACGTCACTTGTACAGATAGCGGCCAGCGTTACCCTTCCTATTACATCGTTCTGATCAATGATCTGGGGCATCGGTACATCCTCTAAGCTATAGTTGTTAGGCCCATTGTAAACTAGAGCCTTCATTGTCTTCTGTAACATCTTCAAATTCCTCCAACCCTAAGGTGTTTTCTCTATATAGAACCTGAAAACCACAGTGAAATAACAATCCTCCCTTCGTAAAAGTTTGCAGAGCTAGCTAATAACAAATATTATGAATAATAATTCATTATTGTTAGTATGAAATTCGCCAAAGTTCACAATATTCCTCTATTTAAATAACGGAAGATTCGGCCTGTATTGATTAGTTGGAATTTTATAATTAACTATTGGATATGACAAGAGAATCTCTAAATCAATTTAGGACTTTTGTTGTAAATAGGGTTGACAGTGGGGAAGGAATTCCTGTATCATATACACAACGTCGACATTTAAAATGTAATAGAACACAAG
>JAJYAS010000352.1 GCA_021779415.1 Bacillota bacterium | reverse complement strand
TACGCAATGAAAAAAATATCATTGCTAGATGCCTAGACTCAGTAAAGGGAATTCCGGATGAGATTGTGATTATCGATACTGGCTCGATAGACAGCACGAAAGAAATTGTGCGTCAATACACTGACTTGGTAATTGATTTTCCTTGGATAGATGACTTTGCGGCTGCTCGTAATTTTGCATTTAGCAAAGCAAATATGGATTATATTCTCTGGTTGGATGCAGATGATGTTTTTGAAGCCTCAGATCGCGAACAGTTTCTAAGGTTAAAGAAAACCTTAGATCCGCATCTTGACATTGTAAATATGCCCTATCTTTTATCGTTTGACCAGTTTGACAAGGTGAATTTTAGTCTTAGAAGAAACCGGTTGGTCAAACGCAGTAAGAACTTTCATTGGATTGGGGCAGTACACGAGTATTTGGAGGTTTATGGACCTGTATTAAACTCAGATATTTGCGTGACACACAAGGACACGGGCAAAAACGATTCTGATCGCAACTTGAAGATATACGAAAAACGTTTGTCCAAAGGTGAAGCTTTTTCCCCAAGGGATTTGTACTATTATGCCAATGAATTGTTTGATCACCAGGCGTATTCTCAATCATCAGCTTTCTACGAGAAGTTCCTAGCTGCCGAAGAAGGCTGGATAGAAGATCGTATCTCGGCTTGCAATAAGTTGGCGGACTGTTTTCATATCCTAGGTGACAAAGAACAAGAGAAGAAATTCATTTACCAATCATTTGACTACGACGTGCCAAGGGCAGATTTTTGCTGCCGTCTGGGTTTCAAATTTTTGCATCAGAATAAAGTAAACCAGGCTCTCTTTTGGTACAAATTAGCCTCAGAATTGGAGAAACCTGTGGATAATTGGGGACCCATCAATCATGCTTGCTGGACATGGCTGCCTCACTTGCAACTGTGTGTTTGTTATGACCGTCTAGGCCAATATCAACTTGCCCACAAACACAATGAGATTGCAGCTACCTATATACCGAATGATCCTAAAGTTCTGCAAAATCGTCAATATTTACAGGAAATTATAAATCGCAAGAAAGCATTGCCTAATCAGAGCGATTAGACGATGCTTTAAAGGAGTTCTAACCTCAAGTATGAGTTTAAAACAAAGCAGGCCAACAGGCCTGCCTTTAATTTAATCTAGCCAAGATATCAGATTTGGATTGGGATCCAGAATCGATTCATATTGTTCAGCAATTCCGAAAACAGCGTTTGGATCCAACCTCTTGTATCGTTTGTATTTTTCCAGCCTGTCTTTAGGTCTTATCCAGCCAAGATGTTTTAGGCGGAGATCACTGATATCTCCAGTTAACTCGTAGACGTTTTGGGGGAATCGTCCACAGTGTTGGGGACTATCCCGCCAAACGTAGTTGAATCCCGGCACGTACTTTACCATAAACGGGCGATAACAATTATGAGCCATCCAATACGGATCTTCCCGATAAGCTGTCTCTGTCCACATATCGTAGAGGCGGAAAGAATGGCTAAACATGTTCGGGCGTTGAGCTAGTTCGCGCAATACATCCGGTGCTTTCTCTTCGAATATTTCGTCAGCATCCAGTATCAGAATCCAATCGGGGTCAGAAGAAATAGCCAACTCCCATAGTTGTTTGCGCAACACTATCTCGTTGTTAAATAACGGCTGGTTATTGGAAACCATGATTAATGGGATTCCAGCTAAGGCCTGTCGGCATATTTCTACCGTATTATCCTCACTAGCGTCATCCAGAATTACAGCCTTATCGATGAACTGGGTGGCATGTCGAAGGACCTTTTCCAAGTACCGACCTGCCTCATTGCGCACAAGCATTGCCAGGGTGATCTGGCTGCCTGACACAGATGTATTAGACCTTGTTACCGGAATTGATTGAGTACGTCCTGACGGAAGAACATCACCTGATTCCTGGCATACAAGCGACGAAGAAGAAGTATGGTCTGAGTCAGTCACAGTTTCTAATGTCCCAGCGTCTTTAGAAACGACCACAGTTCGGTCCTCTAGGGTGTCATATAGAGGACCCACGGGACAACGGGTTTCAGGAAGAATGTCATAACGGACCTTGTAATCCCTGAGGGCAGCCAATTCTGATTCCCGGTAGATATGAAAAGGCGAATAATGAGTATCGGCATACAACTCTAGTCCGATGGCAGCTGCCCGGACGCAAAAGTGGCGATCCTCACCCCATAAGCCCAAATTCGGAATGGCCTGAAAGGATATCTCCCGCCGGAGAGCTAAGCGACTTATTAATGTGCATGCACCAAGCATCCCCACTTTATAAGTTCCGGGTGTGGACAGCATCGTTAAGAATTTAATGGTTCTGCTTATGATCTCTTCTTCGGTTAACTTTTCATCGCGCTCCATGTCATAGAGACGATAATGGTCCGCAACCCAAACCTGGGGCAAAGGCGAAGAGTCGGGATGCCATTTAGTCCAAAATACCTCCGCCACAATGTCCTTTTCCAACGAGACCAAATGTTGCAGAGTACGAGGATGTAAATACAGATCAGAATCGACTAGAAAAAGATAATCATAATCCTCATTGCGGGCTAACGTGATAAATCGGTCCTTATAGGTGGCCAGTTTCCAAATCAGTTCTTCACGCCAATAATGGGTGGTTTCATCCCTGACATACATACCGTCAGCACTTCCCGGTAGGATCCTTACATTGTCCCACTCCTGGGCGAATCGGCTCAAAAGATCATGTTCATTGTGATCATCCACAAACACGAACTGAAGTTCAAGACCTGTAGTATCCAGAGAACCTAGAGATGCCAAAAACTCGGTTAGAATTTCCGCTTTTTGTCGGACAGGACTTGCCACCATGATGCGCTTTGTCAAACAAAATTCCTCCCGTTCTAAGACTTTCAACTCCCCAGCACAGAAACCGCAAAATCGACTGTACCATTTCTTAAACTTGGGGTTCGAGCACAAATATCAGCCTTACCATCACCGTTAAAATCGGCGACAAAGGGCTGCATATCACTAGCAGCTGCCCAAGGCCGAAATACAGATTGGCTGGGTATGCTAAAAAAGCTTCCGTTGCTAAGAGCAAGTTGCCAGTTACCTCCTGTATTATTGACAACCATAATATCGCCCTGACCATCGCCATTGAAATCACCGACCAGTGGTTGCCAGTTTGTACCGATAGCCCAGTTGGTCAGCCAGAAACCATCTCCTCGCCCAGGACTTAGCGTGAACTGCGTACCATTACTTAAAGCCACCTGCCAATTTCCGGTCTGAGAATTCCAAGCAACAATATCATCTTTGCCATCTCCATTGAAATCTCCAATCTTCGGAACAAACCCCTGGCCTTGCGCAAAGCCTGTAATCCAGTGAAAATTTCCCGGCCCCGCCGACGGGATAAACTGTGTGCCATTACTTAGAGCGACCTGCCAGTCGCCAAATTGCGGGTTCCATACAGCAATATCGTCTTTTCCATCACCATTAAAATCACCAACAAAGGGAACCCAGAAATTTCCGACGGCCCAAGAATTTAGCCAACTGGGAGTTGGTAGGAAATAGAATTCCTTACTTAAAGCTACTTGCCAGTTACCGTTCTGCGGATTCCAAACTAAGATGTCGTCTTTACCGTCACCATTAAAATCTCCGGTGAGAGGTATCCAAGTGTTGGTGGTGGCCCAATTCTCTAGAGCCCTATTGATGGTAAAACCGGGATTTGTGCGATTAGGATAGGGATTAAAACCAGGTAAAGCGTAGAACCATGTCCCTGTGGCTGGCTGCCAGATTATAAAGTCCTGTTTGCCATCCCCATTCACATCCCCGGTAAAGAAAACATTGTCGCTTCCAGGAAAGAAATCTGTCTGTCTGACAGAAGGGGTGAAATTCAAGACATTATTAAAAGTGACAAAGTTATAACCATGCTGGTTGAAACAGTTTATGAGTTGATGGAGATAAGAATTAGGATCATAAGTCACAGTGGAACCGGAAATCTGGATAAATTGAAATTCTAAAAATGGATGATAAAAGAAGGATGCAATATTGCCAACGGGAAAGTTATTCAGCGCCTGACATATACGATTGACACTGCCTTGTGGATCGGCTCCGGTTACGTAGCCAAGTGGTGTAGGAACATAGGTTATCCCTCTGAAAAAAGCTTCGTCTTCGTCTATGGTTGTTATTTGGCCACTGGTAGACCCTGGGATATCTTCATAATAAACACCGATCCATGATGAAATGATACATCGTTCTGTAGCAGAAGCTAATCCACTCGGCGTAACGAATGAGTTGTTACTTCTTCCAGCAGTTTGGCATACGGCCAGGCCTGATCTCAGGCGGCTTGAGGCATATGATTCTTCAAATGGCATCAGTTCAGAACATGCCACAAGGGGGTCTTGGGGGGCACAGTTCGAAAAACATCCATCATACCAAAACTCGGGGGTGCCGGTTACGCCGTTCCCAAACTGATGTGTAAATCCTTCCAAATTAAAGTGGCCGCCTTGATCTTGTAAATACTGAAGCATACTGTTAAAGGCAACTATTGTTGGATCTAATGTATCCAAAATGGATTTATCATAGTGACTGGCGGGATCAACATACCGGGGTACTAATGATATATTAAACTTGACATTTTGCGATTGTAGATAATCTGCAATAATTCGCAACTTTTGCAAGTCTTCTGCTGAAATATATGGAGGACCGGGGGCAATGTCCTCCAAACGAATGAGTGAAACCGGCATTTCTTATCCACCTCCTAGAATTACTCGGCATTCCAAATTGATTA
>JAJYAS010000351.1 GCA_021779415.1 Bacillota bacterium | reverse complement strand
GAGCAACTCACTGGTGTTGGAGAGTTAGGCCTTGAATCGGGGCATTTGTTGGTTGGCGGCGTGCCGGAATTTGCGGGGATTAAACCTGAGCTGATCGTTTTATCTCCGGGGGTGTCTCCCAAACTATCCCTTGTTCAAGAGGGGATTTCCCAAGGGGTTCATGTGTGGAGTGAGGTTGAGCTGGCGATGCATGATTGCCCTGCTCTATGTATTGGGGTTACTGGCACGAATGGGAAAACGACGACCACGACGTTGATTGGCGAATTAGCTAAGCGAACGGGTCGACCGACGACCGTAGCTGGAAATATTGGAGTGGCTCTAAGTGGGCAAGTTGAAGGGATGGATGAAAGCAGTATTGTTGTGGCTGAACTTTCCAGCTTTCAACTTGAGTTTATTGACAAACTTCGTGTCCATGTGGCGATTTTGTTAAATATTACCCCTGACCATTTGGACAGGCATGGCACTCTTGAAAATTACCTTTTGGCCAAAGCCCGGATTTTAAAAAATCAAAACACAACAGATTTGGCGATTTTAAATTGGGACGATCGATTAGTGCGAGATTTAGGAGCGAGCTTAAAAAGTCGGGTCTTGTATTTTAGTCCGACAACTTTTTTGCCCGATGGAATTAGCCTTTGGCACGATCAAATTGTTTACGCGGAAAAGGAAAAAAGGACTATGATCCCTATAATTTCCCGCAAAGAACTTCAACTTCGAGGGGCTCATAATTTGGAAAATGTCATGGCCGCGGCTGGAGCAGCAAGAGCGGTGGGGCTTTCTTGGACTGAGATAGCAGAAGGGCTTCGACGGTTCAAAGGGGTAGAGCACCGAGAAGAAATTGTGGGGACATTTGAAGGAATTCTTTTTGTGAATGATTCCAAAGGGACTAATACGGATGCAGCCACCAAGGCTTTGTTAGCCTTTGATGAACCGATGGTCCTGATTGCTGGGGGAAAAAACAAGGGCCTTGATTTCCATGAGTTTATGAAAGTCGTACGGGATAAGGTTAAAAGTCTTGTTCTCTTGGGGAAAGCAGCCGATGAAATGGAGCAGGCTGCCCGGGATGAAGGGGTCCAGACGATTATTAGAGCGACAAGCTTTGAGGATGGGGTAGAGAAAGCAATCGCTGAGGCGGTGCCGGGTGATGTTGTTTTATTGTCGCCAGCTTGTACAAGTTGGGATATGTTTAAAAGTTATGAAGAAAGAGGGGAATTGTTTAAGGAGTTAGTGCGTAGGCATTATAGGGAACCCATTCAACAATAAAGGGGGAACTATACATGCGCAGGTTTCATCGGCCGGATTTGGTCTTGCTGGGAGCGATATTGGCTCTGTTGGGGATAGGGTTTGTTATGGTTTATAGCTCTAGTGCTGTTAGAGGGTATATCCAGTTTGACGATCCCTATCACTTTCTCAAGATGGAGATTTTATGGGTCGTTATGGGGCTCGCGGCGATGATTTTGAGCATGTTGGTTGATCTGAGACTATTACGCAGATTTGTTAAGCCGGCTCTGTATATTGCGATTGCCTTGCTTGTTGCGGTTAAAATACCTGGAATTGGGCGCAGAGTCAATGGAGCTGATCGTTGGATAGGTCTCGGGCCACTGTCAATTCAGCCTTCTGAAGTGATTAAACTTTCAATGGTGTTGGTGATGGCCCATGTATTAGCTCTTAACCCTCATAAGATTCAATCGTTTCGCAAAGGGGTTCTGCCTATTCTGGGTTTGCTTGGGGTGATTGCAGGACTGATTATGCTCCAACCGGATCTGGGGACGACCTTGGTCATCGCGGCTACGACGTTTTTCATGTTGATTGCCGCAGGAGCACGAGTGAGTCATATCTCTGGGTTAGCAGGGACCGGGCTGGGTTTAGTGGTTGTTGCGATTGCGGCTGCTCCCTACCGGATGCGACGGATTTTCGCTTTTTTGGATCCTTGGGCCGATCCCCTAGGGAATGGATATCAGACGATCCAAGCACTTTTGGCGTTAGGCCCAGGGGGATTGTTTGGTTTGGGTTTGGGACAAAGTCGCCAGAAGTTTCTCTATTTGCCAGAAAACCATACGGACTTTATCTTTGCCATGATTGGCGAGGAACTCGGGTTTATCGGGGCATCGTTAGTAATTCTACTCTTTTTCCTTTTTGCTTGGCGTGGCTTTCGGGTGGCCATGAGGGCCCCAGATGAATTCATGGGTTTTTTGGCCGTGGGATTAACCGCTATGGTGTCTATTCAGGCGATGATTAACATGGGGGTTGTAAGCGGGGTATTGCCAGTTACGGGGATTACCTTGCCGTTCATTAGTTATGGGGGGACGTCGCTCGTCTTTACCATGATTGGCGTTGGAGTGTTGCTGAATATTTCCAGGGAAGTAAGGTAAGGAAGGGGTATTTGAGGTGCGGGTAATTTTGACTGGTGGTGGAACAGGGGGGCATATATATCCAGCTTTGGCTATTGCCCAAGGATTATTGGCGCGAGATGCTGAGACCCAAATACTCTATGTGGGAATCCGAGATGGAATGGAAGCGCGTTTGGTACCCGAAGCGGGCCTCGCTTTTGCTGGAATTTCTGGCAAAGGACTTCCGCGCAAATTAAGTCTCGATATGATAAAAGTCTTAGGTAAAAGTGTCAAGGCCCTTTGGGAGACAAAGAATATTTTGCGGGAGTTTCATCCGGATCTTGTGGTTGGAACTGGGGGATATGTCTCAGGACCGGTTGTTTTGACAGCCTCTCTTTTTAATATACCAACTTTGCTCCATGAGCAGAATGCGTTGCCTGGAATTACGAATCGTTTATTGGCCCGGGTGGTACGACGTGTGATGGTGACCTTTCCAGAGAGTATTGCACATTTTGGGGTTAAGAAAAAGTTAGAACTGGTTGGGCTCCCGGTTCGTCCGGAAATCGGAAAGGTTTCCCGTGAAATCGGGGCAAGGCATTTGGGGTTGCGTTCAGATCGTTTGACCTTATTGGTGACTGGAGGAAGCAGAGGAGCGCGTACTTTAAATCAAGCTATGACCACAGTTTTAGAATATCTAGCCAAACGCTCGGATATTCAGGTGATTTGGGCAACTGGAAAAGCAACGTATAAGGAGACCCTTGAGGAGTTCAATAAAAAAGGAATATCCTGGAGGCGACCTGAGTGGCGCATTCTAGAATATTTAAAGGATATGCCAGAAGCCTTAGCCTGTTCAGATCTCTACATTGGACGGGCGGGAGCAGCTTCCTTGGCCGAGTTGATGGTTGCAGGTATGCCCAGTCTGTTAATTCCTTACCCGTATGCAGCGGAGAATCATCAAGAACATAATGCTCGGGCCCTTGTTCAAGCGGGTGCGGCTCGAATTATTTTGGATTCGGAATTAGAGGGAAAACGATTATGGGAAGAGGTACATGAGCTTATTTCCAAACCCACGCTGCTTGCTAAAATGGGTGCTGCTGCTCAGACGTTAGCTCAACCTCAGGCCTTAAATAAAATTGTGGATCTCTGTAAGACCACAGCTTGGCACTAGAATCGAATCTACTCACACCTTTTTACTCCAATGCATAGCATATGGCATAAGCATTGGAAAGGAGTGAGCGTGGTGTGGCCAAGACGAAAAATACAATTGGTGGCATCGTCTACGGCTGTCGGGATAGACGGGGTTCGAGCTGTTCTGAAAGAGATCCAGCTTGAATTCTCTGAAGTTGAACCGGCAAAGGAAGGGCTAATCGAAGGATTAAGTGAACGTTGGTGGGAGGTTCCTTCTGAGGGTAAGTTCCTATCTGAGGAAATAGGACCCGCGACGGAATTAGTATTTTGGCCAGAGGTAACAGAAGAGGACGTCTGGCGAACAAGAGCCCTTGCGCAAGGAATGAACCAGCAATCGATTGAATCCTTTCTACATAACCTCTTTGAAGATGAACTAATCTTGCTGGATTCTGATCCAACCGTTATCATAGAAGGACGCCCCTTGTTAGGACATATTTTAAATAAAGCTGGCTTTGAACCATCCCTACTATGGCAGACAGCAGACGGAAAATGGCAATGTGAAAGAAAGCAGGGCATACATTGGCTTTTACCTGATTCTTGGCTAGAGGGGCTTGCGGATGCAAGTTCTTTGGGAAGAGACGCTAAACGAGTCGGAGAAAAATCGACTTGGGTGGTTCGTGAAACAAAAATTGATTTTTATCATGCGCCAGAGGGACTAGGATTTGTTGGCCATTTGCCGAGGTGGCCGGAACCGATGCAAGAGCAAGTGGTCTGCCAGAACATAGCTCGGTGTATTGACCTAGGGGTTTCTTGGTTGGATATTAAATTGGCCCTTGGATCCCGTTGGAAGAACATAATAAGTACAGATAACTTGAGGTGGAACATCGATGATTTTGGATGGAATGGCAGGACGAGTGGAGAAAAATTATCCGCTACATCAATTGACCACGTGGAAGATTGGTGGTCCGGCTGAGGCGATATATTGGCCCCCAACGATCGAAGATTTGTTGATCGTATGGCAGCAAGCGCAGCAAGCACAAATCCCGGTTTGGCTGATTGGGCGGGGTTCTAATTTGTTAATATCGGATGAAGGACTCTCTGGCATTGTGTTAATGACCACGGCGCTTCGCGCGATTCAATGGGAGGATTACAAGGTACAGGTTGAAGCGGGGTACCCTCTGACCCGTTTAGCCCAAGAAGCTGGGGAACGGGGGTGGAGTGGGCTGGAATTTGCTCGGGGAATTCCAGGGTCTTTGGGCGGTGCTGTTGTCATGAACGCCGGTGCCCACGGAGGGGAAA
>JAJYAS010000350.1 GCA_021779415.1 Bacillota bacterium | reverse complement strand
AGATTCTACTTCCGTGGGCCAAACTTTAAAACCAGAAGCGTTGATCATTCGCTTGACTCGATCAACAATAAAGAAATACCCGTCCTCGTCGTATTTCGCAATGTCGCCTGTACGAAAAAATTGTTTTCCTTCAATGATGATAAAAGCTTCCGCAGTCTCTTCTGGGCGGTTCCAATACCGTTTCATCACCTGAGGCCCATTCACGACTACTTCGCCTTGTTCTCCAAGTCCTAGCTCTTGTAATGTCTCGATGTCGATAATCCTAGCATCCACATCAAACGATGGAATACCCAAACATTGTAACTTTGGGTGGTCCGGCGGATTGAAGTGGGTTTGCGAAATAGTCTCGCTTAAACCATACCCTTCCGCATATCTCACGCCTAATAGTTGGAACAACTCTTCACCCACTGTTTCTGGCAAGGGGGCACCACCACCTCCAACAAACGCCAAGGATTTCACGTTATAGTTAATTAGGTTAGGATTGGCCAGAAAATCCACCACCATGGTGGCTATATTCACCCAGTGAGTACACCCGTACCTCTCAACCAAAGCAGCTGCAAGTTCCCTGTTCCAACGGGTCAGCAACACAATCGTTCCACCAGCAAAAATTGGTGCATTCATGCTATGTTGCATTCCAGTCACATGAAATAATGGTAATGACGTCAAAGTAATTGTATTGGCCGTCATCGAGGTCCAAGCGGATGCTCCAACAGTGTTTGCATTAACTGACCCATGGGAGTGAACGCATCCTTTTGGTCTACCGGTGGTTCCTGAAGTGTATGGCAAAACCGCCATATCTTGTTCAGATACAGTCAAAGGACCTGGTTTAAAACCACTACCGATAGCCTCCCGCCAATAAACAGTTTGTGGATCCTCGAAGTCAAGACGACTGGCACCCACTTCCTCAGGAATCTCCAAATCAAACTCGTGCGACGCATAATCACTATAGGTAGCAACAATAACGTGCTGTAATGAAGTGCTCTTTTGCAGTGGGGCAAGGCGCTCATAGACCTCCTGTCCCGCAATGGCCACAGTTGCTTCGCAATCATTAATATAAAACTCCAGTTCATCCGTAACATTCATGGGGCTCATGGGTACCACTACGGCGTTTGCCCGTAAGATTGCATAATAGGCGATCACAAACTGCGGTGAATTTTGCATAAAGAGCAGAATACGATCATTTGGGACAACCCCTAGCTCGCTTTGTAAAAAGCCTGCCAAAGAATCAACTTCTTCTTGCAAGCGCCGATAAGAAACCGAGCCTCCATAATAGTGGATAGCGGCTTTATCAGGATACCTCCGAGCTGAGACAGCAAGATTATCATACAAACTAGTCTTGGGCACAGATAGACTCTGTGCTAGACGTTTAGGCCAAAATTCTAAATATCTATTGCTTGACATAATGCTACCACCACTTCCTTCTTCAGAACTCCTAGTTTATATCGGATAAGAGCCTCCGCAACACTTTGCCCGCTCCTGTGGCCGGCAAGGACTCCCGAAACTCAACATAACGTGGGGACTTATATGAAGTCATCTTTTGCCTGGACCAGTCCATGATGTCTTGGGCTGTTACATGGGTACCCTGCTCCGAGTTTAGTACGACATAGGCCTTGACTACTTCGCCTTTCTGAGCATCCGGTACTCCGGTTACCGCCACTTGGCTAATCGCTTCATGCCGAATTAGCATGGCTTCCACTTCCTCCGGAAAAACGCTGTAGCCCGATACTTTAATCATTTCTTTGAACCTTCCGCTGAAGATTAAATAGCCATCTTCGTCCAACCACCCCATATCTCCAGTGAATACCCATCCGTCATGAAGAGTCTGAGTTGTGGCCTCTGGTTTATTCCAATAACCCTGGAAAACACCTGGATTGCTGATAACTATTTCCCCCATCTCGCCAACCGGCATTTCCGCACCCGTTTCTGTGTTAATAATACGAATAACCGTCTCGTAGTTTGGAATACCTTGAGTTCCCCATTTCACAGAAGTCGAAGGCATAAAGGTATCCGCAGTGTGAGTTTCGCTCAAACCATAAGCCGCTTCGAAGATCTCACACCCTCCGGTAAACTTAGCCCACCCCTCAGCAATCTCTTTAGTTAGAATAATTCCGAAGCTGGTAGCCCTACTTGTTCTTAATGAGGAAATATCATACTGTCCAGCATTGGGTACCTGCATGACAGCGAGATTCATAGGCACCACACTATACCACCACGTACATTTGTAGACTTCGATGGCCTGCAGAACTGAGACCGGATCAAACCGATACAAAAGCACCATGCTGGCGTTGGCATAGATTGGGCAATTGAGCCCTAACAACATCCCTGCGATATGGTAAAGGGGCACCACGGTAAGTAAGACATCCTCCGTCTCTATCTTGCTACTTTGAGCTACTGCTGCAGTTTTAAATAGAGCATTCCCATAACTAAGCATGGCTCCCTTCGGTTGACCGGTGGTACCGGAAGTATAAACCATTAGGCCAACGTCCTTCATGTTGAGATCTACTACAAGAGCCGAACTTTCCAGATCATTGATCACTGAGATCATATCGTAAACACCCGGAATGAAAGGTTTCGGTTTGCAAATCTCTGCTGGAACATTGAGGGTAGGCTGAGCCGGAAGAAGATCTCCGTAATTCGTGAGAATAACCTCTTCGATTTTTGTTTTCGGTTGTACCTTGGCTACAATATCATACAGACTGTCCGCTGCTATGATCACTTTGGCTTCCATGTCGTTGAGCTGGTACTCCAGTTCCCACTCCTTAAACAAAGGACTGCACGGTCCCACGACTGCTCCGATCTTCTGGATTCCATAATGCGCAATAAAATATTGGGGACAATTGGTGAGAAAAAGCGCTACATGATCTCCTTTCTTAACTCCGGTGGCCGTTAAGAACATTGCAAACCGATCGCTGAGATCGTTTAATTCCCTATAGGTGATCTCCCGCCCATACCAGATGATCGCGATCTTCTCTGGATTCAATTTAGCATTGTCCCTCAAGTACTCATGCAAGGGCTTTTGCCCTTGACGATAAGAGAGCTCTGGGGAAAGATATTGAGGCCAACTTTTACGTTTAAAATTGTCCATCTGCTACCTCCTCTAAATTTTACTGCACCTAACCATGACCCCTAAAATGGTAGGCCCCGTAGCACGGGACCTTTTTCTTTTTAATTATGAATTTTCAGTATAGTAATCTTCTCATGCGTTGACTCTACTCAGGATTCCGTTGTGGCAGCCGTTTGAAGTTTTGCTTTTTCCTCTTCTACCAGCTTGCGGCGTAAGACTTTTCCAACAATCGTCCTAGGCAATTCATCCCTGAACTCCACGTGGCGGGGAACTTTAAAAGCAGCCATCTTGTTCTTGCAAAAAGTGACGAATTCCTTCTCGGTTGCTTCCGTATTGGGCTGCAATACAATATAGGCCTTCACCGTTTCTCCTCGGTAGAGATCCGGCACCCCTGCTACCACTACCTCTTTAACCTTGGGATGTTCATAGAGTACTTCCTCGATATCACGTGGATAGATATTAAACCCACCTGCAATAATGATGTCTTTCTTGCGGTCGATAATAAAACAGAAACCATCTTCGTCCATTCTGGCAATATCACCCGTATGCAACCAGCCGTTGCGCATGGTTTCAGCCGTCTCTAGTGGTTTCTTCCAATAGCCTTTCATCACCTGGGGACCTCGGACACATAATTCCCCTATTTCGCCCACGGGGATTTCCCGGTCGCCTGTCTCCAAGTCCATAATTACGTAATCTGTGTCAGGGAGCGGTAAACCAATAGAAGCAGCGAGCGTTGGACGGTCGAGCGGGTTGCAATGCGTTATTGGAGATGCCTCAGACAAGCCATATCCCTCGACTAAATTTCCTTTGCCATGCGTCACTTCTGCAAATTTTTGGGCCACCTCCAAGGGCAAAGGTGCAGAACCGCTAGTGCAAACTTTAATTGCAGCTAAACTCTCCCAATACTCTGCGATCCGGGGATGATTGTTAAGTGCCATAAACATGGTTGGTGCACCCGGAAAGAGAGAAGGCTTATGGGCGCGAATGGTTTCCAGCACTTGATCGGGGTCGAAGCGCGGTAAGACAATTTGAGTAGCTGCAATAGCCACGGCATAATTAAGGCAGTCTGTCATGCCATAGACGTGAAATACCGGCAGGATTGTGAGCACTCGCTCCTTGCCATACTCCATGTTAATCGACCATTCAAGCACTTGTAGAGTATTAGCGATGAGATTATGGTGTGTGAGCATAACCCCTTTGGATACACCCGTTGTACCCCCCGTATACTGCAAGACAGCGAGGTCTTCGACGGGATTAATGGCTGCGTCAGGATAAACAGGATCATGTTTGATGAGTTCATCGTAAGAATACATGCCTTGTGCCGAATGGACTGGGGCCAAAAAGTTAAAGACAACCACCCGTTTCAAGGACGTTTCCTCTAATATATTCTTTACCCTGGGATACATCATTTCAAAAACAATGATTGTGGTAGCACCGGAATCATTCATTTGGTACGCTATTTCTCGTTCAATATACATGGGGTTTGTTTGCACAACAATCGCGCCTAATTTGAGCAGAGCGTAAAAAGCAATTTCCCATTGTGGGCAATTCGGGCCCATCAGCCCAACACGGTCCCCTCTTACAACCCCTATATCCGCTAAAGCACCGGCAAAACGGTTAACCTGATCCCCGAACTGTCCATAAGTAACCGTGCGTTCACCAAAAATCATAGCCAGTGTGTCCGGAGTTTTGGCTACTG
>JAJYAS010000349.1 GCA_021779415.1 Bacillota bacterium | reverse complement strand
GTCTTCATTATCTGCGAATGTCAAGAAAATAGTGAGCCATTCGCCAGAAAAAATTTGATCCACTAACGCCAGTAAAAAGGTGATCCATATTAGTGAAAACGCTGGAAGAATATTGAGCCACTTACTGGTAAAGATATGCGCCTGTAAAATCGGAAAGAGGGCGTAGCCCGAATGGAGATTTTACAGGCGCGCGCGGCCAAGCTTCATGCTTGTATTCACATATTTTGTTTAGCCAATGTCTGCTCTAATCGGTAAGAATCTTTCACATTCATGTTTAATACGTGGGACCGGAAGGTTACTCTGTCAATCAATGCTGCAACCATAATTTCGTTCTCAAATAGCTCTGTCCAACGTGAGAATTCTAGATTGGTGGTTATGATTATACTCCCCCTTTCGGAACGTTCCGATATTACCTGAAACAACATTTCGGATTGGTGACGGTTGAAGGTAAGATAACTGAGTTCATCGATGATCAGTAAGTCAATCTTGGCCAGGCTTTTTTCAAGTTTTGACAATCGGTGAAACTGAATAGCCTCTGCAAGTTCGTTCGCCAAGTTGATCGCCGAATAGAATTTTACATTAAATCCTGCATAGCAGGCCTTCATGCCTAGTCCTATGGAAAGATGGGTTTTCCCTGCGCCGGGGGTACCGATCATTACAATGTTTTGTCGGTTTTTAATATAATCACAAGAGGCAAGCTCCCATATGTAGGAGTCCGATATATGTTCGAGTCGTTCATATTTAAATTCATCAAGAGTCTTCATGACTGGAAAGCAAGCCTTTTTAATCCTGCGTTTTTGCCCGGCAACCTGTCTCTGTGAAACCTCAAGTTTCATGGTCTCACAAAGAAATTGGTCATATCCATCACCAGGAGAGAGCTGCCGGACAACGTTTTCATAGCCTACAAATGCAGGTGTTCTGAGTTGCTTGGCATAAAGTTTGATGCTCTCTTTAACAGGATTGATTTCATGTGCCCCACTCATACCGCAGCCCCCCTGTTCATCAGAACGTTATACTTTTCAAACTGAGGCTTGGGCACCGGAATATCTATTTCTACAGGTATCTTTTCAGGTGTATTGATCGGTGTTAGAAAACCACGTATCTGATCGACCGATAGTTCAGGACTGTTCAGAGAGGCTATTGCTCTGAGAACCTTGTCCTCTCCATAGTCAACACAAAGTCTTAGCAACTTGACCATTTCGCGCGGGCCAGAAAGCCGTCTGCCGATCTCCAGCAATTGTGTTGATAGGGTGCTTTTTACGGGCTTGGCATTGAAGACACTGCGAGGACGCTTTTCAATCAGGTCTATGTAGTGTTCAAGCCGATATTGGGTTTGTCCTCTGTCGTAACAGCGGGGATACCTGGCTACCTCAGCATTTCTGTATATCATCACTATCTCGTTACCGTAGCCCTTAATACTAATTTCTTTGTCAGCATACTTAACCGGCACGGAGTAGTGGTTGTAGTCATACCTCACCGTTGAAAAATCACTGACTCTTTGTGTTATGCTCTTGCTTGGGTCAAATCTATACCGTGGCAGCGATGTCAACATTACTTTTGTGGTCATGAACATCTCACCGACGGTCTGCTCGCGGCCAGCTATCTTATGTTCGCGGTATTTTAAGCACCTGCGCAGTATTTCTCTATTTAGCTCGTCAATCGTCTCTACTCGGGGTATAGGCACTAAAACATTGCGCCTCACCCAGCCCACAAGTCCCTCGACGAGCCCTTTCTCATGCCCCGCCGCTACATTGCAAAAGTCGCATTGAAAGGCATAATGTGCGGCCAACGCAAGGTATCTGTCTTGGGCTTTGGCATGGATCCCGAACCCCTCCTTAACGGCTACTTTAGCATTGTCAAATATCACTCGTTTTGGGGCACCTTCAAAATAGTCAAAGCCGGTGATTTGAGCTTCGAGGAAACTTTCTTCGTTCTGGCGGTAATATGCCCGGCAGTAAATATCTGCACTGTAACACTCCCGCATACAAAACAGGTTCAACTTCGTCTTTTTGCCACTGATGTATGCGGTTGCTTCGCCCCAATCAATCTGAATCGCTTCTCCCGGATCATAAGACAATGGGACGAATACTTTTGCCTGTTTGCCTTTTAGTTCAGCTACGATTTCCCGGATAGTTGATTCGCCGCCCTTGAAGTCTTTCTCTTCCACAAGGCGGTCATATATTCGCTTAGCAGTATGTTTCTGTTTCTTAATATTTTCTGTTTCATCAATGGCCAGGCAGTTTTTGATAAAATCCATTACCTCATCAATAACCACATATCGCTGACGACCACTTGTTCCTTGACGTACCCAGGGAACCTGTGCTCCTTCACAGTATTTTCTGACCGTATTGCGTGATATCCCGAGCATCTTAGATATTGTCCTTTGTGACTTACCTGTGAATGTCAACGAATTTTTTTACCACGTGACAACGAATTAGTTTACCAGCAATGACAACGAAATTGTTTGCCATTTCTAACTTTTTGACAGTGAAAAAGTTTACCACATAGCTCCTAAAGATAGGGAAACACCTGGCAAGTATTTCCCTTGATGCTAGTTACTCTTGTTGGAATACTCAGCCCTATAGGGCTGATCAGAATTCATGTTCAATACATGGGATCTGAACGTCAACCGGTCAATAAGAGCGGTAACCATCGTGGTGTTTTCAAACATTGTGACCCAATCTGAGAATTTTAGGTTTGTTGAAACAATTACGCTCCGACGTTCAGCTCTGTCAGCAATAACTTTGAACAATAATTCCGATTGATGCCGATTAAAGGTCAGATAACTCAATTCATCAATAATTAACAAGTCGGTTTTCGTAAGCTGTTTCTCAATCTTAAGGAGTTTCTTGTATTCCTGAGCTTCTATCAGTTCGTTAGAAAGGTTAGCTGCAGTATAAAACTTCACATTCATCCCTTGCATACAGGCTTTGACACCGAGAGCTATACTCAGATGCGACTTCCCGGTCCCTGGGTTCCCGATCATCACGATGTTCTGCCGTTTACTAATAAAATCACAGCTTCCCAGTTCATGAATAAAGGCTTCAGTAAGATGCTCAAAGTAGCTGCAGTCTAGCTCATCAATGGTTTTTATGTACGGGTAATTGGCTGTTTTAATTTTTCGACGCTGGCTGCTTTCCATGCGGGAATCCAGTTCCATTTTCATAAGGATGAGAAGAAATTCTTCATAGGTTTTGTCACTTCCCAGTTGGCGAATGACGTTCTCATAATGATTGAAGGTTGGTAGTCTTAATTGCTTAGCATAAAGTTCAATGGTCTGAGCTTGGATATTGTTCATTGGTTTGCTACCCCGTATTTTTCATCATATTTTCTCAAGTCAGTCTCGGTAATACTGATCTCATTTTTAAGATATATGACGGAAGATTCAGCGGGTTTGCTTAAATAGGTTCTTACAATATCTACGGTAGGAATGATTTGGCCAGGGATACGTTTTTTAATAGCCAGTATTCGATCTTCTCCATAATCTATACATAGCCTCAATAGTTTGACCATCTCTTTATTCCCACCTGGCAATTGACTTCCCCAAGCCAGAAGTTCTTGAGTCAGCGTCTCCTTAACCGGCTTCGCATTTTTCACAGAACGGGGTTTCCTTTCCAGAAGATCGATGTAATGCTCTAAGCAATATTTTGTGTGGCCTGAGCCATACTGACGAGGGAAGTTAGCTATCTCTGTTCCTTCATAAAGGATACGGACGGTATTGGCGTATCCCTTAACCGTAACATTCTTTCTAAGATACTTTGTGGGAACAGAGTAATTGTTTTTCTCATAGCGTACCGTGGAGAAATCATCGACTTTAGCTATCGCGGTTTTGCTGGTATCAAATCTAAATTGGGGTATCGGATTTAAGAACCTTGCTTCTTCCTGGTACATTATTTTTACTGGGTGACTACGGTGTTGTACCTTATGGCTCTCCCTGTAGTTGAGACAAGCATTCCGAAGCTGATGATTCAGTTCCTCAATATCGGCCACTCTTGGAACAGGGACGAGGAAGTTTCTTCTAGAGTATCCCACCAGATTCTCAACTAGACTTTTTTCATTTCCACTTGCGGGATTACAAAAATCCAAAGAAAAGGCATAGTGGGCGCCAAAGGAAAGATATTTATCCTGTGGCTTCGCGTAAATCCCAAAACCTTCTTTGACTGCCACCTTAGCATTATCAAATATTGATCGTCTCGGAACTCCGCCAAAGAAATCAAACATAAGCTGTTGAGCCTCTAAGAAGGTTTCTTCATTGCTCGATTTATAGACCTGAACAAATATGTCACAACTGTAGCATAATCGGCCACAAAAGGTATATGCTTTCGTTTTCTGCCCATCTAGATATATAGTCGCTTCTCCCCAGTCGATTTGTACTGCTTCACCAGGCGCATAAGAAAGGGGGACGCTACTTTGCGGGGGAACAGTCCTTTCGGACTTTAGAAGTCTAACAGCTGTTCGTATGGAGGAGTAAGACCCCCTAAAGTCCTTCTCAGCAACCAATCGGTCATAAATTCTTTTGGCGGTGTGCTTTTGCTTTTTGAGATGTTCAGCTTCATCTTCTTTGAAGCAACCAAGAATGAAAGACTTGATATCATCATTTACTACGTCTGGTTCTCGTTGGTAGGTTTTCCGTACTTCAGGATGGGTTGAACCCTCACAATACTTTTTAACGGATTGTCTGGAAATACCCAAGCCTTTGGCAATTGAACGAATGGATTCACCATCTGGAGATCGAGTACTGATAGCGGAGTATAAGTCCATTTCAGGCAGCAGAC
>JAJYAS010000348.1 GCA_021779415.1 Bacillota bacterium | reverse complement strand
TTCCGATCTTGGATGAATACCTTGAGCTGTACAAAACTCGGCTTGACCGATGGAGATGACATCGTTATTTCCTCTGGGAAGTATGAGCAAAAGGGTAAATTGAAAATGACCGAAGGAATTCGACCGGATACCGTTTTCTGTTATCATGGTTTTGGACGAATTTCACCGGAGCTTAAAAGAGCCTTTGGCAAAGGGATTAATGATAATTATTTAATCCCTAATGAAATTGGGGAAGTTGGCAACGCCGTTACCTCTAGTACGTTCGTAGCTGTGAGAAAGGCTTAATTCATGGACAACCGTATTATTGCCGAACTATATTTGTCATTTGCTGCAGTTTTTTACCGACCGAACCAAGAGGTCTCGGATCATCTAGAAGAGTTGATTGAGCTTTGGTCTGAAGTGATTCCGGAAATTGACGAATGGGTTCAGAAACTGACCACCTTTTGTTCTCAATTTCCACCTGGAGAACAGAGGCTAAATGCTTTATGGGAACACTATATTCCTCTTTTTGAAACCGGTGCCGTTGAAGCCTCTCCTTATGCCTCGGTTTATTTCGGGGAAGAGGGTTTGGTTCTAGGTAAGGAAGCGTTTAAGGTTAAACAATTCTATGCAACGTGTGGGTATGGAATGGACGAAGAACGTGGAGAACTTCCTGATCATTTAGCGGTTGAATTAGAGTTTTGTGCGTTGCTCGCCAGAAATGGCCAGGATGATTTCTTGAAAGAGTTTGAAAAAGCACATTTAACTCCTTTTCTAACGACTATTTTACCAAGGATTAAGAATTCTCAGCGGACAGTTTACTCTGAAGTTGCCGCTATTCTTGAAGTAAGACAGCTTAATTTACAGAAAGAGGGTGATTTTGTTGGCTAAAAAATATGCCATGATCATTAAGCTTGCGAAGTGTATCGGCTGTCAGGCATGTACAGTCGCTTGTAAGTTCCAAAATAATGTGCCAGAAGGACAGTTTAGAACGAAAACTCCCGCAAATGGGCTGAAGGGGACCTATCCTAATGTTTCGGTCTTTTTTATAAAAGAGGCCTGTCAAATGTGCCAAAAGGCACCTTGTGTTAGCGTTTGTCCGACAAAGGCTTCGCACTACAATGAAGACGGAGTGGTCTTGGTCGATGTTGATAAGTGTGTTGGTTGCAAGTATTGCATGACTGCCTGCCCCTATGATGCTCGTTTTCTGAACAAAGAAACAGGTGCGGCGGACAAATGCACATTCTGTTACGAATTAAAGGTTTCTAAAGGGGAAAAACCGGCCTGTGTTTCAACCTGTGTTGGTGGTGCTTTACTCTTTGGTGACCTTAATGATCCTCTTAGTGAAGCCTCTCAGTTCTTGGCAAAACACGAAGCAGAAGTTCGTAAACCTGAGTTAGGCACCCACCCCAATGTTTATTATATTTATGAAGGGGTGGTGAAGTAAAATGGATGTCACTTGGGGTGTTAGTGTCAATGAAGTCGCTTGGGGCGGAATGATTGCTATTTATCTATTTCTGGCCGGAATTGCCGGTGGAGCCTTCCTAACGGCCTCCTTGACGGATCTTTTTAGCAAAAAGCAGTATCCAAAGGTCATTCGCTCAGGGGCCTATATCGCTCCAGTTACGATTATGGCTGGCTTGGGGTTATTGGTTGTTGACCTAGGTCGTCCATTAAGTTTCTGGAAACTACTTCTTAATGTGAACCTTGGATCTATAATGTCGATCGGCGTCTTTATCGTCTCGTGTTTCACAGGCTTGTCCGTGGTGTATGGTTATCTAGTATGGTCAACTGCAACGGCACAAAAACAGATTCAGCTTACTTCTGCGAACACAGAAGTAGCCGCTACTTCTGTAGGCCAGGGTATTCAAGCCTTTCGTAAACCTGTGGCAGCCTTGGGTGTTTTATTTTCTCTTGGGACTGCGACCTACACTGGTTTCTTATTATCTGCGGTTACAACCAATAGCTTCTGGCACACCCCGTTTCTTGGGATTGCGGGAATTCCCTTCTTGCCAATTCTATTTTTAGTGTCGGCTACTTCTACCGGTTTGGCAGCGACCTTGATTGGAGCATCGAATTGTGGCGATCTAACGGTCTATAAAAAGGTTGATATTGTGCTAATAATCCTTGAGATCGTTTTAATCTCCATTCTTTATCTATCGGTCAAACCAATCTTCTTCACTGGAAGTATGGCAACTCTATTCTGGTTCGGAGTCGTTGTTATAGGATTAATAATTCCCCTGATTTTATCAATCTATAGTGTCATTAAGCACAATAATTTGCTAGTGCCGGTTTGCGCGATGGTTGTCACTGGAGGACTATGTTTGCGATATTTCATTGTGTACTCTGGACAGTTGTTTAAATAAGGGGAGAATACATGGGTCAAATTAAACATGAAAAAGTACCGCTGATTGAGTTGCAGGTGAGAGAATATATAAGCGCGTTTCTTTGGTTGGGTCTATTATTTGGGTTGACTACTGGTGTGAAAGTGCCTTTGGGCAGCTCGCCGGAGGCTGTGGCGGTGAGCGTATCCAAGGCCCCCTGGATATTTGGCTCAATCCAGTGGCTGTTACAATGGTGGCCGGTGTGGTTGGGCGCGTGGGTTTTACCGCTTCTGACTACGGCGGGGTTATTAACTTTGCCTTGGTGGGGGGAAAAGGTGGGGAAAATGTGGGTCTGGAGTATTTTCCTGATCGTGAGTTTGGTTTGGGTAGGATTAACGCTCTTATATACGTTTATGGGTTGAGGGGGGACTATTTCCGGCATGGCCAAGCGGTTACATTTAATAGTACTTCTGGGGTTGGCAATTATCTTTTGCCTTACAATGGTTTTTTGGGCGGTGAGGTCGAATGGATCTTCCCCTTGGCAGGATTGGCAAACAAAGTATTTTCAGGCCCAGATTGCGAAACTTCAGGGAACTATGACCACGGTTCAAGGAGAAGAGCAAGCAAAGAAATTAAAACAGGAGATCAAAGATTGGCAGGAAAAGAAGCCAGTTGTGCAGGAGATTAGACTATCTAACGGTCGCATTGAGCGTTGCACCACCTGCCATTTGGGGCTTGAAGAAATTTCTGCATCTCACCCCAGCGATAGTATTGGGTGTACGGTTTGTCATGGGGGGAATGCCTTGTCCTTAGATGAGACGACGGCCCATGCAGGGATGTATGGTGGAGGGCATCCGGGTCAGTTAGAGGTGGCCCGCCTGAGTTGCGGAGGGAGCTCGTCTGTTGGTCAGTGCCATAGTGGAAATAAACAAGCGACGGACAATCAGGTGGATTTAATGACGACCTCCTTAATGGCCAGCAAAGGGGGTGAACTCTCCATGAGCAGGTACATGTATGGGCTGGACATACCGCCTCGGGAGCTGATAAAGCCTGGGGAGATCGCTGCTAAGGTACAAGCGCCTTTTAACCATCTTGTGGAAGAACCGAAATTCCAGCAGAACTGTTTGTCCACTTGCCACCAGACCGGGGGGGAACTGCCGGGACAACAGGCCCAAGCCAACGGTTGTGAAAGTTGTCATGTGCTGAGTAATTGGCAACACACCTATGAGGGACAGGATGTCACGATACCCCGACAAAAATCCGGCTATGGGATGTCTCACCGTTTGACAGTGCAAATCCCCTATACCCAATGTAATCAATGCCATAATCAGGGAGACTATAAACTCGATACCATGGAGTTTACTCCTCGCCCTGATTTGAACCGTGTTAAATCGTCTCCAGCCCCGGACAAGGAGACTCTGGAGACACGTTGGCAGAATGTTTACTCACCGGGATTGGTCTTTACCAAATGCGAAGTCAACTTGGACTGTATAGACTGCCATACCCGCAAGGAAGCCATGGGGGATGGGACGATGTACACCTCCGAATGGAAAGCGTTGAAAATCCAATGTCTTGACTGCCATGGAAGTACGGTTAGCCAACCTATAGAGTGGAAAATAACGGACAAATCCGACATGGCCTGGGCGGAAGCCCGTATCAATCCAGTCTTTCCAGCTCTTAAAATGGGGGATGTCATTCTAAAGACTGCAAAGGGAGAGGAATTACCATATGTCCGTCTGGAAAACGGCCAATGGTTCGACTACCGTATAACGAATGGAGAAAAATATCAAATTCCTCAGGTTATGGGCAGTCAATGCCGCCAGGATCCGAATAAACAGTCGTCAGATGACTGCCATAAGTGCCATGATGTGTCGAAGGATAAACCTTCTTCGGGAGGAAAATAAGTGGTTGCTGAAGAGAAAACCATAGTTTGGTTCATTGAATTTATAAGTGCTGGGCTATACAATACTCTTAGATGTTAATAACCTAAGAACCTTAGGGATGGTGAAATTGTATTGGACAGTTACCAACTCAAGATCTTCTGTATGGTAACGTGCCAGCAAAGCTTCTCAAAAGCAGCTAAAATGTTGCATATGAGCCAACCGGCTGTTAGCACACATATTAAGAATTTAGAAGACTATTTCCAAGGGCCATTGTTTGACCGAACTCCGCACGGCGTGAAATTGACCAAAGCTGGCGAAGTTTTTTATACCTACGCGCAAAGGATCCTTGACCTTCATGAAGAAATGGAACAGCAAATCGAAACGGTCTTCCAACGTGAAAACAATCAAGTTGTTATTGGGGCAAGTACCACGATCGGAAATGTTTCCCTGCCTTGCTCCATCTATTTGTTTAAAGAAGAATACCCTGAGGTTGAGCTTTGCTTAAATATTGCCAATGCCGAAGAGGTTCTTCGCATGGTTATGTCACATGAAGTCGATATCGGAGTTGTGGAAGGAGATACAGAGTCTTCAT
>JAJYAS010000347.1:1599-4786 GCA_021779415.1 Bacillota bacterium | reverse complement strand
CACTCTGGGATAAGGAGGAAAATAAACGGCAAATTACCGCATCAGAATTCATGAGCAAGTTGAATCTTAAGAGGAACACTTTCTATAAAATAATCAAGGAATATGAAAACGCATAGACCAGAACGATCCTGTGTCCAGGCTAGAATTTGGTATAGGTTTCAGTTGAAGTAAGTTGTTGAAAGAGTCTGAAATGACAAATATGTTTCTGCGGACGAGGCACGTCGAGACGGTGGTAAGTCTTAGAACATTCACAGTCTGAGAACGGCCTGTAGTAAGGGTTTCGGAGTTCGGGGGTAAATTGTGTGAAAGGGTTAATAGGACTATCTAGTAACGCGGGAACATATTCGAACGGTTTAGGTTAGACAGTTTGAGGTATCGTGGTCCACGGAAACATATTGTATATGTAATTGTTTCCATTACCGTTGGTGATTTTTGCTGTGGGTATTTGGGCTCGAACAATAGGGACAGTTTAACAAGTTTGAACATGAAAGGTCAGATCGTTTCTATAAACGAACTGGCCTTTCATGTTCGTTTGTAGAATATTTCTGCGATCTTGAAAGGAAATTTTATAGGCGAATTATCTGAGCCTTCTAGCCACTATTTCAGAAGCAGAGATGAGTTAACATTTTTTTGTCCACTTGACGAGTTACAATAAAGATAATAGGAGCCTCAAGCAAGAGATCATCGGTCTCTGCTAAAGATAGATGTCGAGTGGAGTTCGCTGATTGTCAAAGGGGGTAAAAAATATGTAGATCAAGCAAGCGGTATTATTAGCAATCAAACTAATTGTTATTCCTAGCATTATTTCTGTTATCTGAGAAGGACATGCAGGTAAGATGTGGAATCTCTTCATAAGAGTATTGACATGGTTAATTTCAATACAATCTAAATGTTTTGAACGAGGGGATTTAATTTGAATATTAAACTATACTGGCCAAAATGTAAATTTCTTAATAAGCAATGGGTGGATGAGAAGATAGATTCGTATTGGGTTGAATGCACATTTGAAGAAGCCGAGAGAAATGTATTTCCATATTTATCGATAGATCAAATAGAAATAAGCAAGAAAAATTGGGAACCAAAAGAAAAGGGTTCTAAAGATAATGGAATAGAAACTGATCGTCTTTGTTATCTTGTATCGAAGGATTTACGATCGATAATCTCATTTCCATGGTATTATCCCTACTCCGGTCAGTGGAACGGCTATTGCCCATTCTTAGAAGTTGAAGAAATTGAAATAAATGACCTGAAGGATCTCTCAACCATAATCATAGAAGTGTAGTCCAGTGAGTTACCAGGTGGGCTAAACAAAACGAGGGAATTAATAAGAAAACTATTGACCTTTATACAGTAGACATGAGGAATATTCCATATCATATGGGAGGTGACAAAAATGTTGATTGCCGAGTTAAAGGGTAAATTGCCTAGTAAATTTGAAGCCGCTGAGGATGTCCTAACTTCAAATGTATTTTCTTTTTTTAAATACTCCAATCGTGCCATATATCTTAAAAGACTTTTAAGTCAAATTGGAATTAATGTTACAGAAGACGATTTGGAAAACGTTGAGTTTCAATTTTGGCCCTGCTACTTTGATGGAACAGAACCAGACGTTGTAATTATTGCAGGAAAATATTATATCTTAATCGAAGCAAAATATAGATCCGGTTTTGGAGTTGAATCGTCGGACACTGAAGCACAACTTAAGAGAGAGCTAAACGGTGGGTTGCGTGTTGCCAATGAGATGGGAAAAGAACTTATTCTGGTTGCAATTACGGCAGACTCTACATTTAAAAAATGGGGGAAGGGAGTTCAGAGTGATGTAATAAACTTACCTTGTTTTAAATGGCTTAACTGGCAAACCGTTGCCAAGGTACTAGTAGAGTTGTTGGAAAAGCAAAGTGAGTCTATCGATGACCAGGCATTTGCATCAGATCTTCTTGAATTACTGGCCAAAAAGAAACTTAGAGGTTTTCAGTCATTTGAGAGGCTCCGATATGAGCACGGTTCTATGCCTCGTATCTTCTTCTCTTATGAGACGGCCATATTTAGAGGCAAATTTATTGGCTTTAAAGCATTATCGAATAAGTACTCCGAATATATGACCAGTGGAAAATGTGCTTTTTACAATAAATTGTATTTTTCTCGACTGAAGAAGGTTAGTCCGGTTAATTCACTTGCGGCTAACTATATATTCTATAATAAAGGTAGGGATTAAGAGTGGATAATCTACTTATAAAACAGACAGAAAATGCATTTGGCTTTATACAGAATCTTTATTTGGAAGTATCATATCTCATTAAGGAAATTGAAGGTCAGTTACAATTGGATGAAGAAAAGTTTCAAATACTAAGACCATCTGGATACGGTGTGACCACAAGAAGTTCTACCGGATTGGACCCGGCTAATGTTGAGCAGTGGTTAACCAAAAGTTTAACAGTCTTTTTCTGCCCAGAACCGGGAACTGAAGTGCAAGGCGGTCAGACCATAACAGGCTTTGTACCTGAGCTAAAAATTCTATTTCTGAATATTAGACTTGCAGGGAAAAACATAGTAGAACCACAAATCAATTACGGTTATATTGAAAATATTGTCTCCAAAAAGCCAGATTTCAAGAAGTTTGAAAAACTTGCCTTTGAGTTTTCCTACAATGAAGATAAAATATTCAAGAATAGCACAAATATCCATTATGAAAGTAACTACTGTACTTTTGAAGGTAAGACAGAATCAGTACCTATGTATGCAATAGGCAACAGTGACGATGTGAATTCTAAAATCGTGGAACCTATCTTGAAGTTATATCGTTCCATAAAATTGTAAGGCCAAATATTATTGCCAGAACCCACTAGGGTCGCTGTCTTATGAGATAGGTGCGTTTATATGAAACAAATTAGAGACAGGCGGATACAACATGAGTAAAGAAACAACTAAACGGGGCTATGTTAACAAAAATAAACAAATGAACATTGGTCGAACAGAGGAACGGGGTACAGATCATGGGCAATGGTTTTTCTCCATAGAATGTAAAAACTGTAACTTAAAGTATAAAGCCAATGGATCGGATATCTGGCAACGAAAGTGTCCCAATTGCCAAGGGGGACGTCCTTAATTGATCCTACCGCCGAAGCCCCCGCCGGGGTGGCCGTCTAACGAAACATGTGCGTGAGAGTATATGAGGTTTTATGGGTAT
>JAJYAS010000347.1:0-1589 GCA_021779415.1 Bacillota bacterium | reverse complement strand
CGTCCCGTTTATACCACACGCAGGTTTTCGCGGCGCGGAAGACCTTATTTTGGATGCTGGTAATATGTGAGGGGTTGTTAGGTCGTGGTGTGGGGGGAAGGTTAGGGAAACTGGTGGGATATTTGTGATAATATTATTCTTACATTCGAGACGATAAAATATTTTTGGCCGTTCCGATCACCTCATCGATGCCAAATCACCACGCCAGTTGTGTCCTGCTAAGCTCAAGAAGAAATAACCGTCTTGATAAGCCTAGCCAGTAGTCGAGTACTGAGTTTTGCATGTGGGTAGCCAGAGGTGGTCGTTTTACCCGGAGAGCATTAAATTAAGGGAACAACAGAGGACTTTTCATAATACCTCAGGAACTTCCTTTTCAGTTCTCCCATGCATAGTGTGGGGATTAATTTTTGAGTTAACTATAAGACCCAAGGAAGGATGGCTATAGGTGGATATAAATGAATTATTAGAAGGCGGTTACGAAAAATTTATAAATAATGGACTCGAAGAGTTTATTAAAGATAGTGGTGGCCTCAACAAAGTTAAGAAAAAAGATATGGATAAAATAGTCGAGCAATACGGGTTAACAGTTTTTGAAATCCCGGTATTTGTTAAAATTTATGAGCTAATAGCAAGTGATGATACAAATAGAACAATGAAATATTGGACAATAGCAATCGGTTTAATGACACTAATTATGATGATTTTTACAATATTAACTTGGTATAAGACCATCAACCCTTTAAACCTTCTAAATGGATTTTATCCTCCTTTCGGATGGGGTCATCACCATAAGTGGCTTCAATGGGGTGTTGATTTTGAGTCGATAATGCTAACGATAATAAGTCTTTTCGTTGGCGCAGCTATTACTTGGCTTGTATCATGGAAATATTATGTGAAATCCGGCAAGGAGCTACAGAAAAGTTTTAATACAATTGGAGGTTTTCTGGAAAAGGTCTTAGAAAATAATGAGGTGGCTTTTAGAAGGGATGAGCATGGAAATATTGTTGGGAGAATTCTTAATATTTCGAGTGGCGTTCATACTGAATCTTTCGTAAGAGCAAGCGCGACAATGGAAAGGGCAAAACAAAAGGATTAGAATCATTGTTTAATTTTAATAAATGCGGGGATATAGATATGATTTTTGGCAGCAATATAACAGGAGTTCGTTGGGAAACAATTTAGCTGCAAATGGGAAGTCTCGATACCAATTATCCCTCGCCACTTATATCAAAGATTAAATTGCGTATTTGGACAATGGGAAGAGGCCATTAACAATTGTGACGATGCGAAGCTGGAAAGTTGAACTTATCCAGATCAAGATGAATGTTGGTGGACCTCGTTGACGCATTTGGCAATGCACAATGCACAATGCATATCATATTGGACAAATTGTCCACATCCGAAAAGAACAAGGTTTATGGGAAATATGGTTCGAATTTTAAGGAAGTAGCTATAATGTCAGACCATTCAATAGACACCAAAATAAACTTCTAGTTATTCTATGCAACCTGTTAGACAGTGGTTTTAGGTCTAGCAATCCCGTCCACATCATCGATACCAAATCACCCGCCGGTTGCGCCTTGCTAAGT
>JAJYAS010000346.1 GCA_021779415.1 Bacillota bacterium | reverse complement strand
TACAGTCTATTTCCTTCTTTATATACAAATTTCTTTATGGGCTTTATAGGATATACAGTGAGAGGCACTCTTTTCCTTGTGGCCGTTAATCAGTAATCTCAAATTATTTATTTTAAAACTATGAGAAATTGAGTAATATGCTGTAATTCGCTGATAACAAGGGTTTATACTTATGTTACATTCGTACAGTACATTTCAACAAACTCATTTCTTGGTATGTGCAATGTCAGATGAGTCTGCAGACACTAAGGCAAAAAGATATATGTCCAGCAAAAAAACATTTTTTATAGAACCCAAATTCATCTGACTTTCCTGCAACACAAATGATTTCTTGGGAAAGTCATTTTTTTATGTAAGAGTTGACACAGGCTAACGAAACCTATAAAGGTATCACAACCTTGATTTTGACAAATTATGATGAATCTGAAAATGAAATTCGAGGATTGGATTTAGGTGCAGTCGACTATATTAGAAAACCTTTGAATATGGAGTCCTTGAGAAAAAGAATTGAGGTTCATATAAGCTTGAGAAAAGCTCGAAAATATATAGAAGAGCAAAATCTAATTTTAGAAGAAAGAGTTTCGATTAGAACAAGGGAACTTGTGATGACCAGAGATGTTACAATTCATGCCTTGATTGGCCTTTTAGAAGTTCGTAATATCGAGTCAAGTAATCATACCAAAAGGACACAGTGGATGATGAAGATTCTCTGTGAACACCTAAAAACTAAGCAAAAGTATGCTGATATTTTAGATGACGAATATATTACCGAACTTTTTCAAACAGCCCCACTACATGACATTGGGAAAGTAGGTATACCGGACAAAATCCTCTTGAAACCGGGAAGACTTGACTCAGAAGAATTTGAAATTATGAAAAAACACACAACGTATGGTGTCGAAGCATTAACCCACGAGTTAAATCCAAAAAATGTTACCACATTTATTCGAACCGCTATTGAAATTGTTGGGACACATCACGAGAAATTTGATGGCACCGGTTATCCCCATGGTCTAAAAGCCGAAGAAATCCCGTTATGTGGGCGTATGATGGCGATTATTGATGTTTATGATGCACTAACAAGTAAGAGAGTGTATAAACCTGCGGTCGCCCACGAAGAGGCATTGGCAATAATTTTGAGTGAACGAAGCAAACATTTTGATCCCTCCCTGATTGATGCCTTTATTGAAGTTGAAAAAGATATCCAACAAATTCGCTATAAATATGGCCAAAACATTACCTAAAGGAGGAATAAGTGTGAAATTTATGAGGCTGATTTTTACGAGCCTGTTCCTACTTATGGTCTTCAGTAATGTTTGTTTCGCCAAAACAAATGAAATCGAATTCACGCAAGCTGAGAAAGAATTTATTCAGCAACATCCCTTCATTCAGTTGGGCGTGGATCCTCAATTCATTCCCTATGAGTTTTTCGACTCTGACGGACAATATAAGGGTATTGCCGCGGATTATATCAAATTGATCAACGAAAGAACCGGGCTAAATATAGAGGTTAAACAGGATATTACCTGGACAGAAGCCTATGAAAAAGCGGTAGAAAAGAAACTAGACGGATTAACATGTGTTACGAAAACGAAAGAACGGGAACAATACTTTCTGTATTCCGAGCCTTATTATTCCTTTCAAAGAGTAATCATCGTCAAAGACAGTAATAATTCGGTTGCTAAATTGGAGGACTTATTCAATAAAAGAGTCGCGGTAAAGAAAGATGGCTCACACAATAGTTATTTAAAGACGTTTGGCTCAATCGAATTAAGTCTTTATCTAACAGAAGAAGCAGCTATAGAAGCAGTCGCGCTTGGCAAGGAGTCCTACTATGTTGGAAATCTGGCAACATCTAGTTATTTTATTAAAACGAATGGCATAACAAATTTAAAATATATCCCTATCAATTCAGAAGATAAACAATATCTGCATTTTGCAGTTCGAAACGATTGGCCAGAGTTAGTTACTATTATCAATAAAGGGTTGGCCAGTATCACTGAAGAAGAAAAGATTGCAATCAACAATAAATGGATTGGGATTGAGAACAAAGTTGATTATGGCGCAATAATTAAAATTATAGCAAGCGTGAGTGTAATCATTGTTGCAATTTTTCTGATTTCCTTGTTTTGGATTATTAAATTAAAACAGGAAGTATCTGAGAAAATCAAAGCTCAAGAGGAATTGAAAGTTGCCAAAGAAGAAGCGGAAGTAGCAAATCGTGTCAAGTCCACATTTTTGGCACGCATGTCCCATGAGATTAGAACTCCTTTAAATGCGATTACGGGTATGGCGTATTTAATTAAGAAAACAAAAATCACAGCCACTCAAAAAATATATCTGGATAAAATCACTTATTCGTCTAGGAACATGTTAGGCATTATCAATGATATCCTGGATTTTTCCAAGATTGAAGCTGGAAAAATTGAGATTGAAAAGATTTCCTTTAATTTTGATAAAGTATTACAGCAAGTGATTAATATCGTGTCATTTAGGATAGAGGAGCAAGGTATTGATTTTGTGGTCAATAAGGATCCCAATCTTCCCGTGAACTTCATTGGTGATCCGATGAGGCTTGAACAAATTCTGATCAATATTATCAACAATGCCATTAAGTTTACCACGGTTGGGGAAGTTTCTGTTGGTGTTAGGCTGGTAGCTCGGGAAAAAGATACTTACCTTATAGAATTCAGTGTGAAAGATACAGGCCTTGGAATGTCCAAAGAACAATTGAACAATTTATTTAAACCCTTTGATCAAGGCGACTCGAGTATTAACCGGCGTTTTGGAGGTACAGGCCTTGGACTATCCATTGTCAAAAGTTTGGTGGACCTGCTTGAAGGTGAGATTCGGGTTTATAGTGCCCTAGGTGAAGGTTCAACCTTTAATATCCAGTTAGCCTTAGAAGTTGATCGTAATCAAGAAAATGAGGATAAACAAAAAATAGCATCCGTGTATTTTAGAGCTATCAGAGTGCTTGTATTAGAAAAAAGCAAAACATATACAACTTTACTCAGGGATTATTTAAATTCATTCAGTATGGCAGCAGAGTTTGCAACATCAGAGGATCAAGTGAAACAACTGCTTAGAAACACCATAAACAAGGATAATAAACCCTATGATTTGCTCATTGTAGATAACGATACCCCTCAGGGTGGAGGAATTGACTTTGTTCAGACTATAAAAGAAGATCCTCTTATAGTAAATAAGCCAAAATTCATTTTAATGATTCCCCTCATCAGAGAAGATCTGTTTGAAAAAATTGAGGAAATGGAGATTGATTTTGGTATTACCAAGCCAATTATCCCCTCGATTCTTTATAATGGGATCATAGAAATTTTCAAAGACAAAGTATTGGCGATGCATGATAGCGCATCAAATGCTGAGCCGACGTTGAACCTCAGGGTTGACTACCCTTATCATCTATTAATCGTAGAAGATAATAAGACAAATCAGTTTATTGCAAAATCTATTTTGGAACAAGCTGGATTTATAATATCTTTAGCAGATAACGGGAAAATAGGAGTTGAGTATTTCGAAAAACATCAACAGGAAATTGATTTGATCCTCATGGACTTGCACATGCCTATCTTGAATGGGTACGAAGCAACATGCTTGATCAGGGGATTTAATGCTTCTATACCAATCGTTGCCATGACTGCAGATGCGATTACAGGTGTAGAAGAACAGTGCAAGAGTGTTGGGATTGAATATTACATTAGTAAGCCTTTTGAACCGGAACAATTTGTAACGACCATTTGGAAAATATTAAAACCGTTAAAAAAAGAACATCAAATAAGTAACACAGAGGAAATAACGAAAGAAATTAACAATAATGATGAGGATATTCTGGCGGAAAATGAAGGTATAAGACGTTTGGGAAATAGTCAGGATTTATATTTGATGGTTTTAGAGGAGTATTATCGTGAGAATCAGGATGTTCTCGAAATATTAACGAGTAGTATTTGTGAAAAGCATTATCTGAACGCCATTCAAATCGTCCACAAAATCAAAAGCAGCTCAGGAAATATTGGCGCGAAGAGATTATTTTCTGTTGCTTCAGAGCTCCAAAAAGTCCTTGACTGTGAAGATGAAGCTGAAATTATTAGATTGCAAGAACAATTTCGGGCCGCATTTCGGCAGCTATTTGATGAAATAGCAAAGAAGATATCGAATCCATAACAAATAGTTCCGACTGATCTGAACGGCCAATTCAGATCAGTCGGAACTATTTGTTATGACATGATTTGGAGTTAGACTGGCGAGATACTAATGGTGAACCTTCCCTACCGTCTTCTGAGCGCACTATATATGTTATAAGTGGGCTCCTAGTCCGAGGTTTGGCTGATAAGTTAACTCTATTATTCATATCCATTTAATGATATTATATAATAAGTAAAATGTTATAAACAAAGGAGAGAATTTCATGTCCTTAACTTACTTTATCAGCTCAGATACTATTGGTCATCAAGACCCGGAATTAGGCAAACGCCTGATGCACAGTTTCTTTTTAAAGCTCTTGGAGGCTGCTGAAAAACCGTCTCATATTCTTTTTCTCGAAAAAGGGGTTCAGCTTTTGTTGCCGGAATTTTCTGCCTTTTATGCTCTGAAAATTCTGGCTGAGGAGTCGGGTGTCACCCTGTTGGCTTGTGTGACCTGTCTGGATTATTATGGAATCAAGGATAAAATCGAGGTTGGTGAGGTTTCAACGATGCCTGAGATTATTGCTGTGATGCATGAAAGCGATAAAGTGATACATATTTAACTCAAATTATCGATTGAAACTTGCG
>JAJYAS010000345.1 GCA_021779415.1 Bacillota bacterium | reverse complement strand
TCCCTGCCATCTTCTGCAAATACAGCCTTCATTTTCTGATTCTCAAGAGCTGTGGTCAAGGCAAACACGTTCCGCATATCATCGTCTACAACCAGTATCTTTTTACCTTCTAAGCGCGCGTTTCCGTTCTCCAAACTATGGGATTCATCCGTCGCCAGTACCAATGTAGAATCAACTCCGACAGATTCAGCCCCAGAAGAATGGAAATCGTCAAAGTTTGCAGTCGCCACTTCGGCGCAGAATATCTCGGCAAGCTCTTTTGCCTTAGGATGGCCGGGTACATATAAGGTAAACGTACTCCCCTTGCCCTCGGTACTATTAAGCTCAATAAACCCGCCTAACAACTTGGCGATTTTCTGACTGATAGTCAGACCCAAACCAGTGCCCCCATATTTCCTTGCAGTTGTCCCGTTCGCCTGCTGGAAGGCCTCAAAAATCATCTCCTGCTTGTTCTCAGTAATTCCTATGCCCGTGTCTGTTACGGAAAAAGCCAGAACCCATTCTTTGTCCCTGAATATGGGGTTTTCCGCAACAAAATGTTCTTCCGGCCTCCAGACCCGCAGAGAAACACGGCCACGTTCCGTGAATTTAAATGCGTTGGATAACAAATTTTTTAAAATTTGGAGAAGCTGTTGTTCATCTATACAAATGGTGTTTGGTAAACCTTCACGCATTTGAATTTCAAATTCCAGTTTCTTTTGGCGTGCCACAGGAAGGAAATATCGTTCGACATACTCCTTTATTTCCGTCAACTCTACGACTGCAGAGTTTATTGAGACCTTGCCCGCTTCTATCTTGGAGAGATCTAATATGTCATTAATCAAGGTCAACAGTTCATTTCCGGAAGAATAGATGGTTGTCATATACTCCATTTGACTAGGGGTTAGGTTGCCTTCCTTGTTCTCTGCCATGATTTGAGCAAGGATCAGGAGACTGTTCAGTGGCGTCCGCAACTCGTGGGACATATTGGATAAAAACTCTGTTTTATAGTTTGAACTTCCTTCAAGCTGCTGAGCCTTTTCCTCAAGGGAAGCCTTCGTAGTTTCCAGTTCCACTGCCCTCTCTTCAGAATGTTTATATTGCTCCTCCAGCTTCTCATTAAAGGTTTTTAGCTCCTCCTGCTGCAGTTGGAGTTCCTCCGACTGGGACTGAAGTTCTTCCGTCAAGACCTGCGAGTCCTTAAGAAGTGTTCCGATCTTCATATGGGATTCAACCCGGTTTATGGTAACCCCGATATTCCTGGCGACCTGTTCCAGCAACTCCTTCTGAAGGGTACTGCATGGTTGGAGAGATGCCAGTTCTATGACAGCCACTACTTGTCCCTCAAACGCCACAGGAAGTAGGACAATACTTTTCGGTGATGTCGCACCCAGTCCGGAGATAATCCTAATATAATCCCCGGGGACCCGATCCAGCGTTATCATCCTGTTTTCCAAAGCGCTCTGTCCTACTAATCCTTCCCCCAGCTGAAAAACCTTTTCGACGGTTTCCAGTGGACTATCCGCATAGCTAGCAAGCTTTTTAAGGCACTGCTTGTCTCCGTATCTCTCCCTGATATAAAAGACGCCATAACTTGCTTCAACCATGGGGGTTATTTTTGTAATCAAAAGGTGTGCCAAAATTTTTAAGTCCTGAACCCCCTGGCAAAGGTCGGTAATCTCGGCGACCCCAGACTTCAACCAGTTTTGTCCCTCTATTTTTTCAATGAATTCTTTTTCATGCCTAGCGTGTTCTTCTAGGGACCAGGCCATCTCATTAAACGACGCAGCAATTTCTCCAACCTCATCGCTTGAACGGATATCGATACGCGGCAAATCGACATGTTCCTGCATCGAAGAAAAACGGTTCATAACAGCAGTGACTTTGCGAATGTCTCTCATAACCCTTTGTGTGATCCAGATAGTGATCCCCCCACCGGCAAGCAAAGTTAGAAGCAGGGAAATGAAAAAGAATGTGAGTGCCTGGTTATAGGTAGTGGCAGATGACTTCACTAAGTCGTTCATGGCCGTATCTTCAAGACTATTCAATTCCTCAACATACTTGAATATTTGGCGTCGTTCCCCTGCTCCCACATTTATCACCCGGACGTACTGCGCTTTCTCGCTGGAAGAAGCCAAGGCGATACAACTTTCTTGTAATTCCGTATAATCGAGGTTTGCGGTTATTGTCTGGCGGAGGAGATTTTCCGTACTATTTCGGATGGCCGATTTCTGAAGGGAATCCAGCGCCAACGCTACGTTCCGCCGGGAGACCCGAATCGAGTCAACAGTATGTATGAAATCTTGACTGCCTGCATCCAGCAACGCAAGATCCCTTAAGGACCTGCTGATATTATTGAGTTCATCTTGCACTGTTTTGGAAAACTTAATTTTTTGATAGCGCTCCTGTTGGGTTTTCTCTATGTTCCTGTTTGAGAGATCTAAATTATGAATTGATATCCCAAAAAGTATCGCCATTATTGCCAAAATAGAGGAAAATCCAAGGAATAACTTCGTCTTGAGCTTCATGCTTTCCGGTCCTTTCATTAGAAGTGAATTATTTAACTCAAGTGGGTTTAATTAATCACCTCTTTGATTTGAAAATTTAATACAATTCGACGTTTAATATATAATTCAATATTTAATAATTAATCTCCTTTGGTAAAAGTGTCGACTTATGTCTAGTATTAGAGCATTTACGAAAATCTAAGATTACAAGGGAAATGGAAGGCCTTTCAAAGTGCAATCTAGGGATTCATCGATTATCCTAGAAATAGTGCTATTCTCATAAAATGAGAAATCGACGGTAAGGCGTAGCCCTACCGTCGATTTCTCTTATTTGTAGTTTCATCGTCTATTCATACGATAATAGCGCTGTTATCATTTGACTGATTGCTTAACCGCCTTCTTCATCATCCGAACATATTCCGCCACATAGGGCACACAGTCCACGCCATATTGCTCCACAATTTTCACAATCGCGCTTCCGACAATGGCGCCGTCGGAAAACTGAACCATCTTCGCCGCCTGCTCAGGCGAAGAGATGCCAAAGCCGATCGCACAAGGGATATCCTTGGCCTCTTTTACAAGTTTGACCATTTCACCCACCTCGGAGCTGATCTCCTGTCGCACGCCGGTAACGCCCATTGAGGATACGCAGTAAACAAATCCCTGCGCTTCCCTGGCGATCATGCGGATGCGGTCGTGGGAGGTCGGCGCGATCAGCGAGATCAGGTCAACGCTGTATTTTGAGCAATACGGCATGAGTTCTTCTTTTTCTTCAAACGGTACGTCAGGGACAATCACCGCATCAATACCCGTCTCCTGACAGTTTTTCATGAATCGCTCGGTACCGTAAGTGAAGATCGGATTCATATAGGTCATCAACGCCATTGGAACATTGCACACCTTGCGGATGCGCCGCACCATGTCAAATAGTTTGTCGGTCGTTGCACCACCCGACAACGCACGCTCATCTGCACGCTGAATGACAAGTCCCTCTGCGACCGGATCGGAAAACGGAATGCCCAGTTCGATCAGATCTGCACCCTCTTCAGCCATCTTCAGCACCAGTTGCTCGGTTATTTCCAGTGAGGGATCGCCCGCCGTGATAAAAGGAATAAACGCCTTACCGTTTGCAAAAGCCTGCTGCACCTTATTCATAAATCTGTCCTCCTCTGTAACGGGCTATCGCCGCGACATCCTTATCCCCTCGGCCCGAAAGATTAACGACCAGGATTTGGTCTTTGTCCATCGTCGGAGCAAGTTTTCTCGCGTAGGCCACCGCGTGTGCGCTTTCGATTGCCGGAATAATTCCCTCAGTACGCGAGAGATATTCGAAGGCCTCCACCGCCTCGTCGTCTGTAACCGGCACATATTCCGCCCTACCCATGTCATGCAGATAGGCATGCTCTGGACACACGCCCGGATAGTCAAGCCCCGCTGAAATGGAATAGACCGGTGCGATCTGACCGTACTGATCCTGACAGAAATAGGACTTCATGCCATGGAAGATGCCTACCGTTCCGGTTGCCATTGTAGCGGCGGTCTTTTCTGTGTCGATGCCAAGTCCTGCTGCCTCACAGCCGATCAGGCGAACACCTGGATCTCCGATAAAATCATAAAACAGTCCCATCGCGTTGCTTCCGCCGCCAACGCAGGCTAGTAACGCGTCGGGCAACCTGCCCTCTTTTTGTAGCATCTGTTGTTTGACTTCGCGACCAATTACGCTTTGGAAATCACGAACAATGGTCGGAAACGGGTGCGGTCCCATGACAGAGCCAAGCACATAGTGAGTGTCTTCCACCCGTGACGACCATTCGCGCATCGTTTCGTTCACTGCATCTTTGAGTGTTTGCGTGCCGCTCGTGACCGAATGCACCTTAGCACCTAGCAACTCCATGCGGTAAACATTGAGCGCCTGACGTTCGGTGTCCTCCTTTCCCATGTAAATCTCGCATTTCATCCCCATAAGTGCAGCGGCGGTCGCTGTGGCAACGCCGTGCTGCCCCGCGCCCGTCTCCGCAATCACACGGGTTTTGCCCATTCGTTTGGCGAGGAGTACCTGTCCAAGCACGTTGTTAATCTTGTGCGAGCCAGAGTGATTGAGATCTTCCCGCTTGAGATAGATTTTCGCGCCACCCAGATCACGACTCATCTTTTCTGCGTAATAAAGCAACGAGGGGCGCCCAGCATAATTCTTAAACAGATCCTCCAATTCTTCGATAAAATCAGGATCGTTCTTATAATGGTTATAGGACTCTTCCAGCTCGATCACTGCGTTCATTAGCGTCTCGGGAATAAATTGTCCGCCATGGA